>JASLFF010000404.1 GCA_030150795.1 Terriglobales bacterium
TGAGCTTTGGCGACTCCGCGGCTGAACTGGCGGCTTTGCGGACGGGTTGCGGGGTGTTTGCTCTTTCGTGGCGCGGCAGGATCAACGTGAGCGGCAAGGACCGCGTGCGCTGGCTGCATAACATGGTCACCAATAATGTGCGCGATCTGCCGGTGAATCGAGGCAATTACAACTTTGTGCTGAACGCGCAGGGCCGCATCCTGGGCGATATGTATATCTACAATCGCGGGGAATCTTTTGCTCTTGAGACCGATGCCAGCCAGGTGCAAACGCTGGTGAACGCCATGAAGCGCTTCATCATCATGGATAAAGTTGAGCTCGTGGAGATAGGTGCAGACTCCGTTTCCGTTGGCGTTTGCGGCCCGAAAGCCGAATCCGTTCTCTCGAATGCGGGAGTCAACGTGAGCGGTATGCAGCCCCTGGAAGTTCGCGACGTAGGGTTTGACAATATAGCGGCAACTTTGGTGCGCGGCCCGGAACAAAGGCCGGGCTGGTTTGAATTCTGGCTTGATCCAAACAAAGCGCCAGAGCTATGGAACCTTCTGGTGAAAGCTGGAACTAAGCCCGTAGGCGCAGAAGCGCTGGAGACATGGCGCGTTTTGCAGGGCGTTCCCAGCTACGGACAGGACATTCGCGATCGAGATCTGCCGCAGGAAACGGAACAGCCGCAAGCTCTGAACTTCACCAAGGGCTGCTACATTGGGCAGGAGATTGTGGAACGCATCCGGTCACGCGGGCAGGTCCACCGCAAATTCACCGGCTTTGTTTTTGGGGACCGCGTACCAGCGCTGGGAAAATACGAGTCTGAAGGGCGTGCGCTGGCGGAGATCACAAGCATTGCCAAGATGCCCACATCGCGAGGCCCGAGAAATATTGGGCTGGGCTATGTGCGGCGCGAAGCTCTTGCAGCAGGACCAAAGATTGCATTACACGGCATTGAAGCCACAGTAGTGGACCTGCCGTTTGAAATCCAATGAACTTTGAATTCTAAAAAGAATGAGGAATGAATGGCTGAGAAAAAGACAGAGTTTGTAGTAACAGATCGCCGCAGGTTCGGGACGGAAGGCGAGCCGCGGCCCGATGCACAGGTAGCAGAAGAGGAAAAGCCGTCGGCCCCACCAGCGGCACAGGGCCCGCCTCCGGCTGCAAAGCAACCTGCGCCGCCACCTTCGGCAGCACAACCCAGCCAGGGCACGCAAACACAGGTGCAGCCGGGATCGCCAGAAACCGAGCAGGAAGAAGAGATGTCGCCGCCTCCCACGGCCGAAGAGCAGCGCGCACAGAGCGAGGCATACAAGGCGTCCGGCAAGAAGATTGACGACATGATTTCCGCCGCCGGCAAAACGCCCCAGGGCGGACCGATGGAGATGAATTTTGAGCGCGTGATTGAATCGTTTTACATGAGCGCGCTGATCCAGATGGGAGCCATCCGGCAGGACAACGAACCGCCCCGCGTGGACATTATTGGCGCACGGCAGACGATTGACTCGCTGGCGATCTTGCAGGAAAAAACCAAGGGCAACCTTACCGATCGCGAAAAAACGCTGCTGCAGAATGTGCTGTTTGAGCTGCGGATGGCCTTTATTGAAATTACGAACGCGGTTGCAACTTCAGCCACCAAGCCCGGCGCCGTGCCGCCGGGAGCAATGCCGCCACTCGACAAAAAATGAAGGCGACTCTAACCGTGCTGGGCAGCGGAACGTCCATGGGCGTTCCCACCATCGGGTGCGACTGCCGCGTATGCACGTCGGACGATCCGCATGACCGGCGGCTGCGTCCGTCTGTCTTGGTGGAATACGATGGCCATACGGTGCTGATCGATACCACGCCGGATTTTCGCGAACAGGCGATCCGCGAAAAGATCAAGCGGCTGGACGCCGTCCTTTATACGCACGCCCACGCTGACCATATCCTGGGCCTGGATGACATACGCCCGCTCAGTTTCAGGCGCGAAGGCAAGATTCCGCTCTACGCGCATGCTTCAGCTGCAGATAGCCTGGAAGAAATCTTCCGCTACATCTTTAAGTCTGACTACAAATTTGGAGGCATCGCCAAGGTTGAAATGAACCGTTTCAACGGAACGGTGGATCTCTTTGGCGCCAGCTTTGAGCCGGTGGAGATTATCCACGGAGAAGCAGTGATCCATGGCTTCCGCTTTGGAGCGGCGGCCTACCTTACAGACTTCAGCGAGATTCCAGCGGCCTCAAAAGATCGGCTGCGCGGGCTGGACATACTTTTTCTGGACGCGCTGCGTCACCGTCCGCATCCTACGCATTCAAACGTTGAGAACTCATTGAAGCTGGTAGAAGAGCTAAAACCACAGCGCGCTTTCTTTACCCACATTTCTCACGATCTTCCGCACCGCGAAACGAACAAGAACCTGCCGGAACACGTGCGCCTGGCGCATGACGGGCTGAAGCTGGAGTTCGATATCGCATGAGAATATTCCGCTCGCTGGAGGAAGTGCCCAAAGATTTGGGCCCCACGATTGTAAGCGTAGGAAATTTTGACTGGATTCATTGCTGGCACCTGAGCGTTTTGAAAGAAGTCACCGAACGCGCACACCGGAACCACAGCAAGGCGATGGCCGTGACGTTTGAGCCGCATCCATTTCGCATTCTGCGTCCTGACGTAACACCGCGACTGATTACGCCGCTGGCAAAGAAAGAAGCGCTGATGGCACAGACCGGGCTGGACGCACTGCTGGAGCTTCCCTTTACCCGCGATTTTTCCATGACAACGCCGGAAGAGTTTGCCCGCGATATTCTTGCCGGCAAATTGCGCGCTAAAGAAGTGCATGAGGGCGATAATTTTCACTTTGGCCATAACGCGGAGGGCACCACTGCAAGCTTAAAGGAGTTGGGCAAGCAGTTTGGATTCGACGTGCGAGTCTATCCGGTAATGATGGTGCGCGGCATTCCTGTTTCCAGCAGCCAGATACGCGCACTCCTGCTCGCCGGCAAAGTCAGCATGGCGCGGCGGCTGCTTGGACGCGTTTTCAGCATTACCGGCGCACCCGGACGCGGCCGAGGATATGGACACAAGTACACTGTGCCCACAATCAACCTTAGCCGCTATGACGATCTGGTCCCCGGCGACGGCGTGTATTTCACGCGCACCCGCGTGGACAATGAGACCTTTAATTCCGTCACTAATGTCGGCCTGCGACCCACGTTTGGCGACGAGTTATTCGCGATCGAAACTCATTTGCTCGATTTCCATCCGCTGGACGTAGCGGCGCAGACGGAAGTCGAGATTTCATTCCTGAAATGGCGCCGACCAGAAATCAAGTTTCCTTCGATTGAGGCGTTGAAAGCACAGATCGGGGAAGACGTAAGAAGGGCGCAGAGATATTTTGCGCTGATCGAGAAGGGGCCGCTCACCACGGAGGCGCGGAGACACGGAGAAAATCGGGTCGTCTGAAAACCGAAGCGAAGCGAGGGGCCCCTATCATTGCCAAGACTTTGAATCATCAGATCCATCATTGAAGATGCAATCAGGATGGCCCTTGCACATAGCTCCTTCACGATAGGGTTCTCTCGCTCCGCTCGAGATAAAAACAAAAGCTGTTAGAATCCACGTCCAATGGCTTCCACTACGCTCCCTACGATCACTC
>JASLFF010000252.1 GCA_030150795.1 Terriglobales bacterium
GAATGTTTCTCACGGGCCCGGGTGAACCTTTGCCGGCGCGGTTGCGAGTCAGGGCTGCGCCGAGCCCCACGAGCGGAACAAGAGTTAATAGAAACGTCAGGTGATACCAGACTGGAAACTTCGCCCAAAGTTGAATGTGTACCGGAATGAAGAGCGCCAGAATAATGGCGCCAAGCACCCACGGCACGCTCCTGCTCGAAGGGGCTATCACGCCTGCCGTCGCGCCGGCAGCGAGCGACGCAAGAGCGCCAAGGATGAGGCGTGCGACTTTCATGCCGAGCGTAAAGCTCAGTGTGGGTTCAGCCAGGGTATAACCCGGAAGGCCAGCGCGCAGCCCAAAGTTGATTAGCGTGGCCACCAGCCCCCAGACAACAAATCCGGCAACCAACGCGAAAATTCTCCATTTCATAAAACACCTCGCTATTAGTTTAATTAAACTAGTATACTCCAACTATGAAAGCTGAGCTTCTGATTCTTGGGGTCCTGCACAGGGGCAATTTCCATCCGTATGAGATCAAGCGCCGCCTGCGAAATGCCATGGTGGAGTGCTATACGGATGTGGATGTGGGGACGTTGTATTACGCGATACGACAACTAGAGAAGAACAAACTCATCATAGCGGTCCGGCGGGAACGCGTGGCCCGCGGCGGAATGCGGACCGTTTACGGGATTTCGCCGGGCGGGAAGCGCCGGTTTCAGCAACTTCTCAACGAGCAATTCGCAGCAGAGGGACCGGTGGCCCAAACGCTCTACAGTGCGATGCTTTTTCTGCAATTCAGCAATCTGCCGCTGGTCGCGGACCTGCTGCGAACCAGGATCTCGTGAGAAACGGAGGCAATTCAAAAAATTGCCGAGATTCGGAAGCAACTCGGTTCGTCCCCTGCGACAGGGGGACTCTATCTCCTCAAGCACCTTGATCTTCAGCATCGGCTTGACCGCAAATGGCTTCAGGCGGTGCTCTCCGATGTCGAGAAGGGGCGCGTGCGGGACGTAGCGGATCCCAAGCGGCTCACTCAAGGCTAGCGCTAAAGAGGACTGCGATCCTTATAATCAAAAGTTGGCGGTCCCAGCGGACTGCGCAATCACGTATGCAACCTGACACCGTCTCACCGCAAGCCGCCCGGCCACCGCTACGAAGCATTGCCTGGGGCATCGTTCTCAACGCGGTAATTCCAGTCATTCTCTACAAGTTCTCCAAGCGTTACTATTCGCCCTCTGAAGTAACTGCTCTTGTGGCCGCCGCACTATTTCCTCTTGGCAAGAGCGGTTTCGACCTGGTCCTTCATCGGCAATTCGACCCGATTTCCATAGTGGTGTTGTTGGGTATTGCGACCGACGGCGTTGCCTTGATGTTCGGCGGCAGCCCGCGTCTCTTGCTGGTGCGCGAGTCAATGTTCACCGCCGCTTTTGGCATTGCCTGTTTTGCCTCGCTTCTGTTGCCTCGCCCGATGATGTTTTATTTTGGCCGGTATTTTATTGCAGGCACTGATCCTGAAGGGCAGGCCAGATTCAACGCAGCGTGGCAGTTTCCTGAAGTGCGTTTTTGCCATCGGCTGATTACGGTGGTTTGGGGATTTGTATTCGTGGGTGAACTGATAATCCGGCTTGTGCTTATTTATCGGCTGCCGGCCGCGCTGGTACTGGTCATCTCGCCAATTCTCCTGGGAGTGCTTACCATCATCACCATGGTTTGGGCTTTCCGCTATGGGCATCAGGTCCGGCTCCGCGCCTTGGCATCGTTCACCCAACTGAAGATCCAAAATGCCAAAGACGCGTGAGCTCTAACGCTCTGTTACTCGCGCAAGTATTGGATTCCCGCATTCAGCGCGTCCAGACCTGCCGACTGCGCGGTTGGCTGGAACCTGGGGTCAGTCTTTTCCACCTCGCTTTCATTCGTTCCGATTTTGGTATCGGTCCTGTTGTTCCACTGGAAGGTTACGTCGCCGGCGTCATTGCGGGTTGACACCACCGCTGCTGCGCTATGAGTGATATACGTCCTTGGATTCAGGCCTATCTTAGATACTGCGTAGTCCAGGTACCGCATCATCACGCCTTTGCCGGTGGCCATATCGGCGGCAAAATCGGTCCCAAATGCACCATTGAGTGGGGCCTCATGGAGTACAGATGAGGGGTCGAACAGCCAACTGATCCCGCTTGCTACCCAGAGGGCCATTTTCATCGCGTTCTCTGGAAACGTAGGGTCTTGCTGTTTGATGATGTCAACCGTTCCAATCTGCTGCCGTATATCCACGATTGCCGCCAAGCCGCCTAAAAACAGTCCCTGATCGCCTGTCCACAACTGGCCGTCAAAGAAAGGAGGGTTCCCCTGGTTATAGCCGGCATTCGCCGGATCAATCGCGCGTTCATACACAACCAATAGCTTGGCTGCGCCACTAGGTTGCAAGCAGCGGAAGAGTCCCTGCTGTTTGCCGGGAAGCGGACATTCTTTTTGCTTCATCAGATAATTGACGAACCAGTTCCTGAACCAGAGATACTGAGCGGCGGCCGCCTGCAAAACGTCCTTTTCATTCGTGTTTTGATAGAGACGCGCAGAAAGCACAAGATATAACCCATTGGTGACCGTGTTCTGTATCCCACCGTCCGCAGGCGGATGGTTCCAACAGCCGCCCGCAACCGGGCCTTTCTGCGGAGGCTGAACTGAGCGATTTACTTTTTCTGAATAGCCGCCCAGCGCGCTCCAGCACTTGCGGGCAACTTCCAGGCAATTCTCTTTCGTTATTCTGGGCTGCGAGCCTGCAAAGATTGTAGTGAAGTTCTGGTGAATCTTTGTGAATGTAATGCCCCACCATCCGTAGTCATCCCACCAGACATTGGGGCTGTCCTTCCCGGGCTGGTTCTGGTCCTTATAGACCTCTCCGAAATAATCGTAGCTGTCCTGGATCATCTCCTGCACAGTTTTGCGCCGGTCTGAAAGGTCCCAATGTTTTGAGCCTTCGATGATGAAATCAACGCAGGTATCAAGTGTGTTGGCTGTATGCCAGAAGTCCTTACGGATAAATACCGGCCAGGAGACCGCATAAAGGCGGTCGAAAACGTTCAGTACCACGTCCTTGTAACTCAGAACGTGTTCATAACTTGCGGCATGTTGGTGACTCACGACGAACTCCTTTCGCCGAGCTGATACGAAACTGCCGACTACGCGCGCCTCCGACTCCAGGACCACGGTTCGCAAGCGAGTTGGGACATGCCGCCGAAGCGGCATCCTGCCTTGGATTGAGAAGCGGGGGATTGGAGCGGGAAGCGCGCATTCCGCTGCGCACTGCGAGCGGTGCGCAAGCTTGACTTCACTTGTGGATACATCAAGCTCGGATCGGCAGTTGGGGACCATGCAGCCATTCGGGACCTGCAAGCGCTCCGGCTATTTCAATATTATAGAGATAGGCTTGTGAGGAATTTCTGTGCTGCCGTATTTTTTTGTGCTGCTCAGGATTCCGGCCAGTGGAGTCAAGAAATATTTTCTCGCGCTCCAAGAGCTAAAGAGAGCAGCCGGCCGGCTGCACAAAAGTAAAGAAGGAAGAGGCTCAGCTTTGCACAAAAAAGCAAAATCTCACCACGGATGAACAGGGATGACACGGATTTACAAACGTAAAAATGGCCCTGTTGAACTTTTTTTATCCGTGTAAATCAGTGGTAAGGGTTGGGTGTTCTTAAGAAACCCGCCTTTTTAGGCGGGTTCCATTGGGTCAAGAGTTCTACTCATTGGGCGGCTGCGAGAACCGCTCCCGGTCGCGCTCTTCAATGCGGCGCATGGCGCTCAGCAGATGGTAGTTCGCGCCTGCCCGAAGTTGCTCAGACTGGCGGTTAAGGTTTTGCATCATCAGGGGATCGAAAATGCCGACTTGCTCCAATGCCGCCATGTTGCGATGTACGCGGGCGAAAGCTGCGTTGAGACGGTTGAGAAGATCGTAGACTTGCGGTTTATAGGCACTGCCAGGGTCTTTTGGTGCGCTGGTAAAATCTGTGTCAGCCATAGGTTGCCTTTCTAAGGAAGGTGATTTGTGGTCAGGGACCGTCCGTGCGCTAACACGGGCGCGTCCCGTCTTTTTGTGTAATTGATTTTGGGACACAACGCAACGAAAAAGAAACGAAGAACCAAAAAACGAATTTTGTAAAGCGAGAGGTTTAGATTGTGAAGCAGCAACCGCCCTGCAAAAAAAGCAAACCTCACCACGGATGAATGGATAACACGGATTTACAAATTCAAAATGGTTCTATCCGAACTCTTGATCCGTGTAAATCAGTGTTATCAGCGGTAAGGGTTTAGGTCTGTCAGGCCACGCCGGCCTTCGGCTCTTTGGCGTCCGGAATCACCGACTTGCCTTCGCGCTTGCGCTTCCACGTCCAATAAAGTGCGGCCATCCCGCCGATCACGCTGAGCGCCACTACAGTCCACAGCATCGGACGGTAGTAATTGTGGAAGAAACCAAAGATCTGTTTGCTGTACATTGATCCCAGCCACGCCAGCAGTCCGTAACGGATGGCGCGCGCCAGTCCCACTGCCACCAGGAAATACCGCTTGGGATATTTCAACGCGCCCGCCACGATCAGAAATGGCGAGAAAGGCACGGGAGGTGGCAGCAGCGCCGGCACAAACAAGCTCCAGAATCCGTATCTTTTAAATAGCTTGTAAATCCTCTCCGCTTTCTTTTTGGAAACTTTCTTTTCCAGGGCGTGCTCGCCGCTCTTGAAGCCCAGTCCATAGGTCACGTAGGCGCCCACAATCCCGCCGATTGTCGCCATAATGGCGTAATAAGGCCACCAAGTCCTCTGGTGGGCGGAAAGCACAATAGTGAGCGCGTCCATGCTCCCAGGCATGGGGACAACCGAATTATCGGCCAGGCCCAGCAGGATCAGCCCAACACCACCCAGGCGTTCCAGCCACGACCCTATCGATAGATAAATGACCAACGGCACCAGTTATTGGATGCCAAATTCAGAGCGAGGCTCCGATTGAGAGTTGTAAAGGCGGTAAAATTCCTGCCAATTCGGGGCGGTCTGCGTGAGAACCCTGACCTAAAACTTCTCAGGAACATACTTGTGTGGAAAGTCCGGGTCCTTATATCCATCGGGCTTTTGCCGCTTGGGTAGTTTTATTTTCTCGCGTGGAAGGTCCTCGTAGGGGATCTGGCTGAGTAAATGGGTAATAATGTTTAGGCGCACGCGCTTCTTGTCATCGGCATTCGCCACGTACCATGGCGCAAAATGCGTGTCTGTGGCGGCAAACATTTCATCGCGGGCTCTTGAATAGTCGTACCAGCGGCTGTAAGACTTCAAGTCCATTGGCGAGAGCTTCCAAAGCTTGCGGCCATCTTCAATGCGCGATTCAAGGCGGCGCGTCTGTTCCTCAGGGCTGACCTCCAGCCAGTATTTCAGCAAAGTAATGCCGGAATCCGTCAAGGCCTTTTCCACCAGCGGCGTCGCCTGCAGGAATCTCTGCACCTGCGCCTCAGAGCAAAATCCCATCACCCGTTCAACCCCGGCCCGGTTATACCAGCTACGGTCAAAGATCACGACTTCTCCGGCTGCTGGAAGGTAGCGTATGTACCTCTGCAAATACATCTGGCTTTTCTCGCGCTCCGTGGGCGCGGGCAGGGCCACCACGCGAAATATACGCGGACTGACGCGGTCAGTAATCGCCTTGATCGTCCCGCCTTTCCCTGCGCCATCCCGTCCTTCAAAGACAATGCAGATTCTGAGACGTTTTTCCACCACCCAGTGTTGCAGCTTTACCAGTTCAGCATGCAGCCGCGACAATTCTTTTTCATACTCTTTTCTCTTCAGCTTCTTCTGGAGATGAGCACCCATCCCATGGCCGTTTGTTCCAGCTTCAATTTCCATCGTGTGCCCTTTGGATTTCATTGCATTGCCTCCCTGAATCCGGTTTTCGTCGTCGTATCGGCCCTTTTCCGCATGATCGTTACTTTCTCGTACCGCTCAACCGCGGTCTGCACATTGAAAAACATCCGTTCCCGTCCCATTCTTTGGCCGATTCTGGAGCGGGATACCGTGGTCAACACAGAAGGATTGAGGGCCGCAAGCCATAGCCCGACGCCTTCGCGCTGCAGCTTCTCTTCCGCCTCGGCCAGCATCTTGAGCGCCGTGTATTCGATATCAATGATGGAACTGCAATCGATCACCATAGTGGATGGCTTGGTTTGCTCAACCAACGGCCACAGCTTGTCGCCCACGCGCTGCGCGTTGGCAAAGAAAACACGGCCTTCCACGCGCACCAGCAACAATCCCGCCCAGGTTTCATCATCCGGATGTTCGAGTGAAAGCTGTCTGAATACGTGTGTACCGCGCTTGCGGCCTAATGCGTACACCGCGGGACTATAGGCCTGCTGGGCCAGCGCGAGCAGAGAGGTAATTACAGCTACCAGAATGCCGCGCAATGTGCCCAGAAGAGCCACACCGGCAAAAGCTGCAACCGCCCAATAGAATTCTGTCTTCCTGACCTGCGCGATCTCGCGAAACTCCGCGGGCTTGATCAATCCGGCGGAAGAGACTATGACGACTGCCGCAAGCGTGGCGTTGGGCATCAACGCAATGAGCGGAGCAAGCAGCAGGAGTGTCGCCAGCGTGACCGCCGCCGTCACCAGTTCAGCCATCTGGGTATGAGCGCCCGCGCTGTGATTCACCGCCGTCTGCGTTGCGCCTCCGCCGGCCGGCATGGAGCTGAACAAACCGCCTGCAACATTGGCCGCGCCCAGCGCAAGAAGTTCCTGGTTGGGAGCGGGACGCGGCTCGCCGGGCGTGGCAAAAGCGCGCGCCGCTGCAATGCTCTCTGTAAAGCTCATGAGAGCAATACCCGCCGCACCTGCCCACATTCCCCCGAACAGGCCGGCGTTCGGCCAGCTCCAATGTGGGAGCCCGCGCGGGATGTTGCCCACCATGGAGATGCCGTAGTGCCCCAACCCCAGCAGGCCTGAAGCTGCAATGCCAAGCGCCACCGCAATTAACGGGACCGGCGCTTTCGGGGCCCACCGCTCCAGACCTATCATCAGCAAAAGCGTGGCCAGTGAAAATGCCAGAGTGATCTTCGAAGTCTGCGGCAGATGCTGGATGATTGATACGAAGTCGCGAAGAAATCCCGCCTTCACAATGTGCAGGCCCAGGAGTTTCGGCACCTGGTCCAGCACAATGACCAGTCCGATCCCTGCTTTAAAACCCGCCAGTACGGGATCTGAAATGAAATTGGCTATGAATCCAAGGCGAAGCAGTGACGCTGCAATCAACATGGCGCCCACCAGAACTGCCAGTGTTGCGCCAGCGGCCAGCAATGCTCCCGGCTCGCCATTGGGCACTGCCCTGGCAATGTCGGCGGCGGTGAGAATGGAGATGGTGGTTGTGGTACTCACGCTGAGCGGTCTTGACGTGCCCAGCAGCGCGTAAACCACCATCGGCACAAACGCCGTGTAGAGACCAACCTGGACAGGGAAACCCGCGATGGTGGCAAAGGCCATGGCTTTGGGAATGACCACGGCAGCCGCTACCAGCCCGGCCATAATGTCCGCGCGCATCCATGGCTTCTGATAATCACGAAGCCACGTTATGGCAGGAATAAAGCCGCGTTCGGGTTTCCTCATTCGTTTTCCAAATCAAAGG
>JASLFF010000604.1 GCA_030150795.1 Terriglobales bacterium
CGTAAAGTGGATAAAGTTCGCGCTCGTCGGTATGGCTTTAACTCCAAGTTCCTTGAAGCGTTCCATCAACCACGCCGCTCCCGCCGCATTGTTCTCAACCGTCTTGCGGATGTGGTCCACGTCGCGGATCGCCGCCAGTCCTGCCGCTTCCGCCACCACTGAAACGGAAAATGAATTTCGTACCCTTGCGAAATACCGAAGCAGTTCCTGGTCTCCGCATGCGTATCACAGCCGAACGCCTGCCAGCCCGTGCGCTTTTGAAAACGTGCGCAACACCAGCACGTTCGCTCTGCCGGCGCGCACATAATCGAAAGATCGTGAATACGTGATGCCACGCTGGCGCGCAAAGTACTCGGCAAAATCGGAATACGCTTCATCCAGGATCACCAGCACGCCCTCAGGGACACGTTTGAGAAACGCTTCGGTCGCGTCCGCGTCAAACATCGTGCCGGTAGGATTATTCGGGTTCGCCAGGATAACCACGCGCGTCTGTTCGTCGATGGCCGCCGCTATCGCGTCCAAGTCGTAAGTGTCATTGCGCATCGGCACTTCAATAAACCGTGCGCCTATGCTCCGCGTGATCACCGGATAGCTGATAAACGACCGTTCGCTGCTGATGCAGTTCGTCCCTGGCACAAGCAACGTCCGTGCGACGACATCCAGAATTCCCAGGGAACCATCGGCAATAAAAATCTGCTCCGCCGCCAGTTGATGACGCGTCGCCAGTGCCTCACGCAACTCACTGGCATCATTATCCGGATAGAGATTAACTTCGGCAGCCGCTTCTCGAATCGCCCCCAGCGCGAGCGGTGACGGTCCAAATGGATTTTCATTCGATGCCAGCTTAATCATGGCCACGCCGGATTCCCGCTCTGCCTGCCGTAACGGTTTTCCTGGCACGTATCCGGCCAGCGCGCGTATGTGTTCCGGAATTTGATCGAGGACTGTTTTGTTCATCGGAAAAGAAGGGATAATAGAAGTTTGTACCACAAGCAGAGTGGCTGCGCTATCTTGATGCGCAAAAAAGAGGATCGGCTTTAGTTTTTCCTCGCGGGGTTTAATACTGTGAATAGTCCACCTGCTCCCGCAAGTGCAAGAGTAATGGAAAATGCTGTAAGGAGATTGAATCGGCCTTTAGACAAAAACAAAAAACCGATGGTGAAGAGATACCCCAAAGCAACACCATACTGGATAACGCTGCAAGAAATCTTCTTATAGGAGTCATACATCGAGACAGGGCAAACTAACAAGCACTATCGGCTTGGTTTTCTTTCTCGGCGCTGTTCACTGCGCCGGGCACTGGCTCTGCTTCGCGATGGCGGTTTGCGTTCAGGCGTCTGCTTTTTGTCACCTCGTCCCGCGCGCTTCAGACCTGCAATTTCTCCCGGCTTTAATTCGCGAAACTGGCCCGGCTCAACATCCAGCGTGAGCGGGCCATAGCGCACGCGCTTGATCTTTTCCACGTGATGGCCAATCTCTTCAAACATGCGCCGTATCTGCCGGTTCTTTCCCTCAATCAACGTCACTTCGTACCAGGGATTTTCAGCTTCTTTCACCAGGCGGATTTGCGCGGGCGCAGTATGGATTGTTTCCATACGCCGCGGTCCCGGCTTAGCGCCAATCTTGATTCCGCGCCGCAGCTTTTCGATTCCTTCATCCTTGGCGCGTCCGGCAATCTTTACCAGATAAGTCTTGGGCACGTGGGACGAGGCATGTGTGAGTCTTGCGGCAAGCTCTCCGTCATTGGTCAGCAGCAACAGCCCTTCGCTCGCCCAGTCCAGCCTTCCTACGGGATAAATGCGCGCACCTACACCTTTAATAAGATCCATCACTGTTGGCCGGCGCTCTGGATCCGTAACTGTCGTTACATAACCCTTAGGCTTATTCAGCAGCAGATAGACGTGGCGCTCCGCGCCTTGCAAGAGCTTGCCGTCGACCTTGATGTGGTCTTTTTGGAGATCGGCCTTGCTGCCGAGTTCTGTCACGGTCTGACCATTGACGCTGACGCGGCCTTGCGTAATCAACTCTTCGGCTTTGCGGCGCGAGGTGACGCCCGCAGCGGCAATTATCTTCTGTAAACGCTGTGGAGGCATTTCAGCCGCCTGAGCTTTCAGAGGCAATCTGGTCGGCCACCTGTTCGTCAGCTTTATTGTGCTCCGGATCGGAGGACACGGTTGGCTCGGTCACATTCTGCGGGACTTCAGATTTGTCTTCTTCCATCTGCTCCACGCCGCCATCGTCACCGGGCGTGCCGGTTGCGTCCGCCATTGCAACAGGAGTTTCTGCGGACTCAAAAAGTTCATCCTGGAGTTCGCCCGCTGCCAGCTTTTCAAATTCTTCCAGGCTTGGCAGTTCGCTCAAGTCGCGAAGCCCAAAGCGCATCAGAAAGTCTTTGGTGGTCTTGTACAACATCGGCCTGCCGACCACGGCTTTTCTTCCCGCGGTGGTAATGAGCTTGCGTTCCAGCAACGTGCCGATTACTCCGGCTGCGTCCACGCCGCGGATGTCGCTGATTTCGGGAACTGTCACTGGCTGCTTGTAAGCGATCACGGCAAGCGTCTCCAGAGCCTGCAAAGAGAGCCGGATCGGCGGCTTCAAACTCTTTGAGAACGCGCGCACCACATCATGATGCTCCGGTTTCGTGGACATCCGATAGCCGCTAGCAACCTCACGGATTTCAATTCCGTGTTCCGGGTTCGCGTAGTCAGCCACCAGTTCGTCAAGGTAGGGCCTTAAAAGCCCTCGCAGCTCGACCTTCTCAGATTTTTCTTTGGCTTTCTTTGCAGGCGGCTGTGGTGCGGGTTCTTCCACCGCGCCCAGATGATTTTCTGCCTGGTTCGGATCGGGTTGTGATTCAGGAGCGCCCTCTGATGCACCTTCGGGCGTCGCCGGCAAAACCGTCTTCAGCGCCAGCAGGTCTTCTTTGAGCAGCGCAGCCATCTGGTCCAGCGTGATGGGGTCTTCCGCCGCATAAATAATTGCTTCGAGTTTGGCTTTGATGGACATCAGTAATTAGTGTTTAGTACTTGGTACTTAGCCTTTTCTGCAATCCCGAGCGTAGCGAGGGATCCCTATAATTATGATTCATTTACGGTTATCCATGCCCGATAAAAGTTTGCGACTATAGAGATCCCTCACCTGCAAAGAACGCGGGTTCGGGATTTCAGAAAAAGTCAGCCGCCCTATCTCCAATCATCTATCACTGCGGCGCCTTCGCCCATTATGGTGTCGAACATCGCGTGCTTCTTTATCAGGACTTCGCCAAAAACTCTTTCCTGTCGCAGCAGGATGGCTTGCAGACGCACCAGCTCAAGCAGCGCCAAAAAAGATGAGATGAGCGCATGGCGTGAAGTGATGTGCTGCAAAAGTCTTTTCAGTGGAATCGGACGATCTTCCATCAATAAGCGACGGCGGAAGAACTCAATCATCTGGCCCACCGTGACGGTCTCTTCGTCAACCTGCAGCATGGGACGCGACTTTGCCCGCTCCAGAATCTGCTGAAAAGTTCGTACCAGGTCCACCACGTCGGCGGCCAGCTCTGGTTCCGTCCCTTCAGCGTCCTTAAATTCCTTCATCGAAGGATTGCTGACCACAGCCTCTTCAATCTGCTGTTTCTGCATTAGCATCTGCGCGGCGTTCTTGAATTTTTCATGCTCCAACAGCCGCTGCACCAGCTCTTCGCGTGGATCTTCCTGCTCGCCCTCGGCGGCTTCAGGATCGCGCGGCAGCAGCATCTTGCTCTTAATATGGATAAGCAAGGACGCCATGTAGATGAATTCCGCTGCAATGTCCACGTCCAGATGTTTCAAGTTTTCGACGTATCCAAGATACTGCGCCGTTATTTTGGCGATGGGAATGTCATAAATGTCGATGTCCTGCTTGCGGACGAGGTCCAGCAGCAGATCGAGCGGGCCGTCATAAACCTGGCCCACGCTCACCGAGAACGGAAATTCGTTCGTCTGCGGCTTGGCGGATTGTGAAGTTTCTGCCATCAAAACCTTTGAAACACAGAGGAGTGGAGGAAGCGGAGAAATTTTATCTTCTGATCTGCTCCATTGCTCTCTCCACGAATCTACGATCTGGCCGACTCTCCACTGGGATCGTGGACGCAGCCGCCCTCGGCTGCGTCCTACAACTGTTCAATTCTAAATGTTATTCGCCGCTCTTGCCGATGGCAGAGCTGTGGATTACATGTCTTTTTTGAACCTCTACATTGAGGATCAAGAACCGGGTGCTCTCTCCATCTGTCATCCTGCGCAAGCTCGAACGACCCTGAGCTTGCCGAAGGGGCGCGAGGGCGCGTCGAAGGACCCCGAGAATGTGTCCTCTGCCATGCCGATTCAGGGAGTTCTCACGAGATACCGATCGGACTACTGCAACGCGCTGTAATCGCCTTTATATTGCTGGATTGAAAGTTCATTTTCAGGCATCGTTAATATTGCACCGCTAGAATTCCTCTTCAAGACAATCTCAACAGACTCACCGTGGCGTTGAAATTTCTTCCAACAATGCTGAAGAACTTTTGGAGGGAGGACATAGTCGTGGAGAAAGCGATCTTTGTCTTGCGCCAATAAGACGAGAACATTTAGTGGCCGATCTGGAAGTTCAAATCTCCATTCTCCATCCGTGCGTTCGGAAGCAGTACGTATACCAACTTTTCTTCCCCGCCGCGTAATAAAGGTTCGCGGCCGGTCTTTCTTCAGAGGATAAGTCTTGTTGATCCGTTCCAGCCATTCTGAGGTCCGTAGCTCCCATCTCTCATCGTCAGTCTTGGCGTCCGCAATCGTTTCAGGCACCCTGATCGCCCCGGTGGCTTCCTCTTTTGCAGCCAATCCAGCCACCGTGCCCAGCCGCAAAAGGCCTATCGCATCGCGCACCGCAGACATGGTTTCTTCGGCTGCTGCTATGGCTTTTTGCGCTCCATGCTGAATGGTCTGCCGCAACTTGGCTGGGTCCTGCGCCAGCGCATGCCGCCGTTCCCGAATCGGCTCCAGGTGCGCGTTCACGCTCTGAATGGCGAGCGCTTTGCACTCCACACACGTAATCGTCGCTTGCGTGCAGCCCTGGGTGATATAAGCAAGCCGTTCCTTGTCACTGAAAATCTGGTGCAGATTGCCCACAGGACAGCGGTCAGGACTGCCACGATCAGTCAGCTTAGGACGGTCTGTAACGCTATTCTTGATCTTCTGCTCGACGGCCGCTGCCTCGTCACTCAACAGAATCGAATTGCCGTAGGACTTAGACATCTTTCGCTTGTCAGTGCCCAGCAGTTTGGGAGAAGGCGTAAGCAATGTCTGCGGCTCGGGAAACACAGGCTTGTCATTCAGCTTGTAAAAATGGTTGAAGCGGCGAGCCACTTCGCGTGTAAGTTCAATATGAGCTGACTGGTCTTCACCTACCGGCACAAAATCCGGCCGATATATAAGGATGTCCGCCGCCTGCAACAGCGGGTAGCCCAGGAATCCGTACATGTGCAGGTCTTTATTCGGCATCTGCTGCTGTTGTTCCTTGAAAGAGGGAACGCGCTCCAGCCAGCCCAGCGGCGTGATCATGGAAAAGAGCAGGTGCAGTTCGGCATGCTCCGGTACGTGCGACTGAACAAAGATGGCGCATTTTTCCGGATCGAGACCGGCAGCCAAAAAATCCAGTATGACTTCCAATGTGTTGTCGGCAAGCTGCGACGTGTTGTCATAATCCGTGGTGAGCGCGTGCCAGTCAGCCACAAAGAAAAAACAATTATGCGTATTCTGCAGCTTTACCCAGTTTTGCAGTGCGCCAACGTAGTTGCCCAGGTGCAGCTTGCCAGTGGGGCGCATGCCGCTCAGGGCACGCGGACGGGATTTTTGGGAAGTGGTATCTGTCATCTGTATGGAGATCGGCGCTGCTCATCAGCCGGCAATTAGCAGTTTAGCAAATAGCATTGAGCACTCTGCAATTAGCCATCGCCAAAAACTTGAACCGCAGAGGACGCAAAGACCGCAAGGCAGACCCTTTCAGGTTTCTCTTTGTGACCTTCGCGTCCTTTGTCATCTAGGGCCTTCGGCCCGCGCAAGCACATGAAAATCGGTTTTTCGACCTTGCGGTAAAGATTTTGAATTACGTCCCTGTCTTATCTCCTGCCGCCTTCGGCGACTGCGGCGCAATCGTTTTCACCTTGATTGGCTTGGCCGGGATGCCGGCTGCGATCGTGTACGGCTCAATGTCTTTAGTTGCCACGCCCATCGATCCCACCAGTCCATGTTCGTGCACGCGAACGCCGCTCATCACTGTGGCGTGGTAGGTGATGCGGGCGCGTGGGCCAATCTCCGTGTGCCGGTTGGTCACGATCATGCCATCGTTCAAGTCGTGGTCATGGGAATATATGTTGGCGTAATCGGAGACTGAACTGCCCTGGTGGATCGTGATTCCGCCTCGATCGTCCAGCAGTACATACTTGTGGATCGTGCAGTTATCTTCGATTGTCAGGTTGTAGCCGTAAGAAACTTCCACGCCATGAAAAATCTTTACGTTTTTTCCTATGTGCTTGAGCACGTGCTTTGCAATCATGGCGCGCATGCGAAACCCCAGCCAGTGGTCGAGTCCAATGGGCGAGCGATCAAACATCATCCAGAACCAGATGAGCGGTTTGCGCTCGGCGTATTTCTGCGCGTCCACATCGCCATAATATTCGGGCTCAAGGGACGCGTTGCGCGGATCAAAGCTGTGTACCAGCGCCTGCTCGGCCAGTGAAGAGTTGGGATTCGGATCGGCATAGGGCCGGCCCAAATAGAGTTCATGCAGCGTATTGCGGACGACCGTACAGCGATGCTCGATATTTCGATTGGCAAACTGCTCATCAAGCTTCTGTATCCAGTCCAGAAACGCTTTTTCAGCAGCCGGCAGCGGCTGAATGTTGCGGTATTCGTAACGCGGCATGAAAGACCCTCTCCGATTTCTACTTTATTATTTTGAAAACACAATAATATAACGGCGGTCCGGTTCCCCTTGTGCCCGGCTCGACCTTCGATAGGGATTCGATTTCCTCAGGGTCGGTTTGGCCGCATTTTTTTAGGGGCGTCACTTAAGACAGCCGAGTTCTTCGATGCCCACCCTTCACCGGTGAAGCCGGAAGGCCAGAATATACCCGCCCTCTCCCTGTAGATCGCTTTACAAAGTGAGCTCTGATCCTGAAATGACACAAGGGTTACCTCAGTACCGTTGTCGCTTTAACCCAATATCGATATAAAGAGGCCATTCCGGGATAGTTCTTGCTGCATTAAGGAAAGATAGAACGATGATGTGCAGTAACATTAGGCGGCCCAGGAAAGTCGCGCAAGCGGGTCTTCTCGGTCTCTTTATCTTAATTTCGCTGAGCGGCCACGCCCAGGATGATGGGCTCGCAGTTGACGGATTCAAGCCCGTGCCAATCCTGACGGGCTCAACCGCCTATTTCACCCGCGTCACCGCCGGTCAATACCAGGACGCTCCCAGCGTAAGCCCCCTTTTGCTGCTGCCGTTGGGAGACAAGTGGCTGGTTGAAGCCAAAGGTTCCTACTCCGATACTTTTAGCAAAAACGCCCAGGGCGATTACAGCGGCACGATTTCTTACGGAATGTCGTACGGCCAGATTGACTACATCGCCAATCGTTACATGACGTTTGTGGCAGGCCGCTTTACAACGCCTTTCAATATTTACGGTGAGCGGCTGGCGCCCAACTGGATACGCGCTTTGCAGGTATCGCCGCTGACTTCGCCGGTAACCAGTGGTTCCGGTCTGGGCGGCATGATGCGCGGCGGTTTTCCCGGGACGGATAGCCTGAACGTTACCTACGCACTTTATTTTTCCGCGAATAACACGCATCACTTATTCGCAACCGATCGCTCGACCGTCGGACGGCTTGGATTTTTTTTGCCGCACCAGAGGCTTGAAGTAGGCGCTTCATACCAGCAAGTTTTGCAAGCCGATCGGCCGCATTCTTCCGGTGTGTTCCTGGAGTGGCAGCCGAACCGTGCGCCTCTAACAGTACGGTCAGAGTATGTGCGGTCATCGGGAACCAAGGGAAGCGCTTATTGGATTGAATCAGTCTATCGCCTGAGCCAGATTCCTTCATTGCGGCGACTGGAGCTGGTTGGCCGAGGAGAGCAGTTTTTTGCCGCGGCAAACCTTTCCGCAGCCACGGTAAAAAAACTGGGCGCGTTGGGTAAAGACACCAATGAAGGCGATTTTGGCATGAAC
>JASLFF010000632.1 GCA_030150795.1 Terriglobales bacterium
TCCAAATCCAGCGGACGCAACTCAGCGGGTCAACGTTCGCAGGGTAACGGGCCGCAACACGCCCAGCGCGGTGAATGCAGTCTTTAACTTCCGCAATTTTTGGGATGGACGCGCACAGAACGTTTGCAATGGCGCAAACCCGTTTGGAGCCCGTGACAGCTCGCTGCACCTTCTGGTGTTGGGCACTGACGGAACGCTTGGCCCCGCGCACGTGGGCATGGCGAACTCCGCTCTTTGTTCGCAATCGCTGGGGCCGATTCTCAGCAGCGTTGAAATGTCTGCCGACGATCGCAACTTTCATCAGGTAGGCAAAAAGCTTCTGGCCCGCGTTCCACTGGCAAACCAAAAGATCGATCCTACGGACAGCGTGCTGGGAATTCTCTCGAATGCTTCCGGTAAGGGCCTCAAGACGAGTTACTCGGCGCTGATCCAGCAGGCGTTCCAGCCGGAATGGTGGCAATTCTCGCGCCACATCTGCACCGCCGCCGACGGCAGCACGGTAACCGATGTCGATCCGGCTGCGTTTGAAACCTGCCCCGCGGGCACAGACGACTATAGCCAGATGGAATACAACTTCTCGCTTTTCTGGGGAGTTGCCATTCAGATGTACGAGAGCACTCTGATCGCTGACCAGACGCCTTTCGACAAATACATGGAGCAGCAGAAGACGTACACGCTCATCGGCGACAACAATAAACAGAACTACGCGATTCAACTGGAACCTGGAATTCAGCCCTATTCGCTGTCGATCATCGCACTTGATCCTCTTGCGGACTTCACCGACCAGGAAATGGCATATGCCTTTGACTACGGCGACGGACGCGTGATGGGCGTAGGTCTGGACAGCGGAAACATTGATTACGCCAGCGGCACGCTGACGGTGCAATTTGGAATGCCGCCAGTCAGCACCTTCCCCATCAAGATCAGCTACTCCGTGGGCGCCACGCCGATGACCACGGGCCAGTTGCGCGGCCTGCTTGTGTTCCAGACAAAAGGGCGTTGCGTGAATTGCCATGGCGGACCGGAACTTTCCAACGCTTCTGTCGGCACGGTGAGCACTGTTGGCCCCGCGGAACGAATGATTATGGCCGATATGGCGGTGCGCGTTTATGACACCGGCTACTACCACATTGGCGTGCGGCCGACCGCGGAAGACGGCGGACTGGCTGGTACAGACCCGGTGGCAGGCAAATCGCTATCGCAATCGGAATATCTGAGAGAACGCGTTTGCAACGATTCCTCCGAGGCAATCATGATCCCGGGCCGTCCTGGAGACGGCATCTCAATGTCGCCTCTGAATTGCGGCGACGAGACGGCGCGAGGCGGCTTCTTTAAAGCACCGCAACTGCGCAACATCGCACTCACCGCTCCTTATTTCCACAATGGCAGCCAGTTGACGTTGGAACAAGTGGATGAGTTCTACGACCGAGGAGGCGACTTCAACACCTTTGGTGAAGAACATCAATACATGGATGCCGACATCGACAACCTTGGCTTGACGCTGCAAGACAAGACTGACTTGGTTGATTTTCTACGCAATGCGCTTACGGATCCGCGCACGGTAAGCCAGGCTGCGCCATTTGATCACCCACAACTGCTTACTCCGAATGGCCACCCCAAGGACGCAAATGGGTATCCGGTGATAGTGGACCCGAAGAACCCAGGCCAGGCCACGACGCAGTTCATGGAAATTCCAGCGGTCGGAAAAAATGGCGGCAAACCTCTGCCGACATTCCTGGAGAACTTACTGGGGGTGACCAATGGCGGCAATTAATTTCCGGCACAAGACAATTCGGCAAGAGCTAGAGGCTTTCCCCCAATCAGCAAGGCAGAGGACGGTAACGAAATTGAAGGACGACGCCGGAAGGAGCTTCAAAATGACGGGTTTCGAACAAACAAAAACAATTCTGAGGGTAGCGGGTGTTCTGCTGTTGCTGATGATGGTGCTGGGCGCAAGCATGTCCGCCCAGAGCCTGAATCCGGTTCCCTATCCAACGCCAGCGGCAATTCCTCCTCCAGCGGCAATCATGCCGGCTTATCAGACGATACCGGCTGGCGTTTTTCCTGCGGGGCAGATTCAGTATGCCTCTTTGGACGACTCACCGGGGCTATGCAACAAGGACGACAATCCGGCCCCCACACCTGATAATCCTCCGCTGCCAGATGGTTGCAAGATGACCGGCGGGTGGATCCAGGTGAACGATGAATTGATCCGTGTGCCGCAAGGGACCATTGTGGTTTTCCCGAACACGTTCCTGACCTGGGAAGAAATGTTCGAGTTCAATCCGAACGTTCACCAGACAGACGCGGTGAAGGAAAGCGGCCTGGCGATGGCTGACGTGGTCAGGTTCCCTGGCACGTATGAAGTTGGCATTGACGCCAACATTGTCAACGGGCAGCACATTGCCGGCATCATTCGCATTGCGCAGGACCCGCTCAACACCATCTCAGGCTTCATTGAAAAGATCGATTACGCCAATGGCGTGCTTTATGTTGCTGGTCACAGAATCCAGCTCAATGATCCTAAGATCACCATCAACATCCCGAATCCAGATGGCTCGCCAACGGGCGTGATCATCACCAAGGGCCGTTATAGCGCTGGTCAATCGCCTGATCCCCGCATGGAAGTCGATCAGGGCAATCCAACGGTTCGCACTGCAATGGGCTATCCGATGTGCGTACCGGTCACACCTCCGGGAACTTATAACGGCGAGCTTGGCATTCCGGGCGTTCCAGATCCGTACGTTCTGGTTGCTCCGGCCGGCTTCACGTTGACTGGCATGGACGATCCGCAGTGTCCGGAAATTAACCGGCCGCGCGATCCCAACGGCCTAGGCCTGTTGCCGATTTTCATCATGAACGGTCCCGGCGATGCGCCAACACCTGACAACCCATTTCCTCAGGATCCTTACGCGGAAATGCCTTTTGAAGTGGGCGACTTCGTTGACGTGATCGCTACACAGGAAGTCGATGACCTTGGCCCGTACATGACTGCGACGGAAGTTGTGGGCAACGTCGGCAGCTATACGGCTCCGGGCGTCGATCCTGCTTACATCGTTGTAGAAGTCACGATTATGGGCACCTCAGGAATGCCTGATCCTCTATTCCCGCAGGAAGCCGGCGTAAGAACCAGAGTCGAAGGCATGATGACGGA
>JASLFF010000641.1 GCA_030150795.1 Terriglobales bacterium
TGCGAGCGCAATGTTTCCAGGGCAATCATCATCGGCTCTTTCAAGGACACACGCCTACGCGACAATCGGTCCACGCCCTGGCTGGCGGTAGCGGTCACTTTCGATGAAGTGTTCTCCGTTGCTGGAGTTGAAATCTGCATACCTAGTCGAGGAAATCTAATTAAAGTCTATCGTTTTCCTTGTATACAAGACGAAAATTCAACCGTTTGGTTCCATTTTTATCAAAAAATGTCCTCACTGTTGGACGTCCCACAGCACCTTTGGTTTGACGAATGCATCCCGGTCAGCGAGAATAGAGGAGCCGTACTGTGGGCCTGTGGCGCAGCTGGGAGCGCGCTTCCATGGCATGGAAGAGGTCGTCGGTTCGATCCCGACCAGGTCCACCATCTTTATCAGTGCCATCTGAACATTTCAAAGGGCTTACATCGTGACTACCAACGGTTTCCTTTTGCTCCCGAGCCGAAAGAAATCTGTCGAAGTCTAGGTGGATGCATGCCCTAGGGCCAACGCGACTTCGCGGATACGCACTTCATCTTGAAGTTGCTCTCGCCACCGATCCGGGATTTGCGAGTATCCATAATAAGCACCCGCAAGAGCACCGCACACTGCTGCTACGGTGTCCGCGTCATCTCCGAGGTTAGCTGCTCGAACCACGGCATGTTCATACGATGCTGTTGTGAGGAAGCTCCAGAGCGCAGCTTCCAGCGTGTGGACTGTGTATCCTGAACTGGCAATTTCCTGCTCTCGATAGTTCTCAATCCGCTCAAGTCGATGCCATGTGGGACGTTCGGTATCCCGGATCAGTGCAAGCATCTCTGCTCGGGCATCGCGAACGTTGTCGCACATTGCGGCGCGAATGCAACCGTTGAGAATCACACATGAGGACTGGGCCCTGGGATCATGATGGGTCACACGGGCACTGGCGCGAGACATTTCTACTAATTCTTTGCTGGAGGAAAGACAGAACAGCGCGATTGGGGCACATCGCATCAAGGCGCCATTGCCGGCACTCGAATCTGGATGATCTGTATAGTACTTCCAGGCGCAGCGTTCTGGGTCTTCTACGTAACCCGCCATGTTGACTACAGCCCGGGTCTGAATTCCAACATCTTTTGCTGCTGTTGCCCACGTCTGGAAGCGCTTAGCGACATCAGATGCAACAAAGCCTTCGTTCTGGAGGAGCGACTCCGCAATCAGAAGAGCCATTTGCGTGTCGTCTGTATATTCACCTTTGTCCCAAAGGCTCGAAGCAATCATCTCCCGGAGACCTTGCGGGAAGCGTTTCCGCACTTGGTCGCGGGGCAGGAATTCGAGAGGGGCGCCGAGTGCGTCACCCACTGCAAGGCCGACAAGACAGCCGGCCAAGCGATCAGCGCGACCAAGGAGATGCGTTCGTTTTGAACGATATTCCGACAATTTACCCCTGATTATCTTGTCCCTGGGTCTCCATTACAAGTTGGTGTGAAGACTCTACAGGAAGTATGGATTTATCGAACCTTCAAAGGTCGAAAGACGTCTCTTCTTGCCAATGGGACTATTGCGGAGTTGTTCTCCGGGGACGAAAGCTTCACCTAAAAACATTCCCAAATCGGGAAAGTTTTGTCTGCGCGGCTAAGGTTTGGATACAAACGGAAGTCAAAATGAGTTAGCATTCACTAGCACGTTGTGTTAGGATTCATTTCGTTGTGGTTCGGTCTTCCTGGTTGGTGAGAGTTTCCTGAGTCAATTCGATTCTTATGCGGCAGCTCTGTCCGCATCCTTAAAGTTTTCCAATTAAAACAATCTCTTTCTGAGTAAATTATCAATGAATTCTATTGAACACCCGAGCATGGGGTGTGTTCAAAATGAGATCTGGGGCGTTTTGGGCGGAATGGGCCCACTGGCTTCGGCTGAGTTTCTCAGCACTATTTATGAGGAAACGGCAGGCAGGCCGGAGCAGCAAAGCCCCATCGTCTATTTGATATCCGACCCGACGATCCCGGACAGGACAAAGTGTCTACTGAATGGCACTGAGCATTTGTTGCTGGAACACTTCACCAGCGGAATAAACAAGCTCGAGTCATTGGGCGCTACCAGGATTGTGGTGTGTTGTGTAACGATCCACCCATTGATTTCTTCTCTTGCCGCACATTTGCAGGAAAAGACCATATCGCTTGTGGACCTTGTTTTTGACTCTGTGCTGCAGGACCGCAGAAAATATCTGCTCTTTTGCACTGAAGGAACACGGCGCATGGGAATATTCCAGAATCATGCGGCATGGAAAGAAGCTGAATCCCGCATTGTTCTTCCCGATGATGCAGATCAGGCTGCCATTCATTCCATGATTTATGAAGCCAAGACGAACCAGCGCACTGTGCGCCATCTTGATCTTGTTGAGGACCTGATGCGGAAATACTGCGTGAACTCATTCATTGCAGGATGCACTGAGATGCATATGATAGCCAGACAAAAAGCGCGTGTCAGCGGTTGTCACCAGAAGGAGTTTTGCATTGATCCACTCCTCGAAGTTGTCTCTATCATGTCGCAGCGATTGAGTACGCCAAGCCTCGCTGCTTCGTCAGTCACAAGCTGAGCCACTTCAAAATCTTCAGATAAAGCTCACGATCCACGAACTCCCTTTATCGGGTGCGTACTTAAATAATCCACAAAAATTTGAGAGATATAGATGAGCGATCTCCTCATACCTGTCGGAAATCTTTCTTCCGATGCAGGGAAAGCACCAAGCAAAACGGGCCAAAAGCCGCCGCAGAAAGCCAGGGCGTACCCGCTCTCTTATGCGCAGCAGCGGTTGTGGTTTGTTGAGCAGATGGAGCCGGGGACCGCGGCTTACAACATCCCTTGTGCCTTGAGGCTTGCGGGAGCACTGGACCGTGCAGCGCTGCAACGCAGCTTGAATGAGATTGTGCGCCGTCATGAAACTCTCCGGACAAGCGTGATAGTGCACGAGGACAGGCCGGTGCAGAAGATCGCATCAGAGCTTGAGTTGACGATTGATGAGAGAGATTTGCGTGATGTGCCACCCGGCCGGCGGTACCATGAAGCACAGCTCCTGTTTGAAGCAATAGCAAAGACTCCTTTTGATCTTTCTC
>JASLFF010000657.1 GCA_030150795.1 Terriglobales bacterium
AACGCAAGGCCGTTCGACCTTTGAATTAACCGCCGCTCCAGCCGACGATTCTTTTTACGACGAGTTTTATTCCGCGATGATGGCCCGCCAGGCCCAGCCCAAGACAGGCATGTTGCACTGGGTCGGCAACCTGATCAAAAAGGGCCGCCAGAAGATAGCCCTGCTTTCGCCGCAAAAGGTTTTCTAGAATCCCCCGCAGCAATCGGACAGCCTGAGAAAAAAATCTTTTAGAAGGTAAACTTCACTCCGAACTGCGCCGCAAACGGCACGCCAACCGTAGTACCCGGTCCAAAGAAGTCTCCTAACGCTCCGCCTGGCTGTTTCAACTGACTCAAACTCGTAATCGGCTGCATGGACGAGCAATCAGCGTTCAAGCACAGATGCGTAACGTTTCCTGCTGCAACTTCGCTGGCGGGCACGGGCAGCGCTCCTATGTCACCCACAAAGTTGTTGCCGGGGTTGGTACGGTTCAGCAGGTTGAAGAATTCCACAAATGGCCGGATGGATGCCCGCTCGCCGAGCTTAAAATTGCGGCTCACACGCATGTCAATTTGGGCGAAAGGAGTGCCGCGAAATTCGTCAAGCGTTGTTTGTTGTCCGTTTACCACCGCGCGATCATTGGCCACGCCGTCGCCATTGATGTCCACGCCCGTTCCCAACGTGAAAGGCCGGCCACTCTCAAACTGTGAAAGGGTGCTTACTTCAAATGCTCCCGGCAGGTGCAGAGTGCCGGCGATAACGAATCTATGCCGCACGTCTTCTCCTGAAGGCCCGTGATCTCCCGGGCCAAACGGGTTGGTCACGCTGGTTACGCCGTTCACGTAGTCAAACAGCTCGCCCACATTTGCTCCCCAGGTGGTGGCGTTCGCCAGCGTGTAATGCGCGGTTAGATCCAGCCATTTGGAGCGGTGATTCATCGCAAAGGAAATGCCGTCATAGCTTGAGCGGTTGTCAGTACGGAAGACTGAGATATTGGGCGAATCAGAGGGCAAGGTGGCGTTGGGCGCAGCGATTGGGTCCTGGGCCACGTACTCATAGCGCCGATACTGATGAACGCCCTGCTGGTGTTCATAATTGATATTGAGCCGCCATGCTTTGGTGAAAGCGTGCTCAAAGCCGGCGCTGGCCTGCAGTGCATAGGGCGAATGGTAGTTCGGATCAATAATCGCACCTTGCTCGCCTGGGCCAAGCAGGCTGACACTGCCTGGAGTGACGGCGCGGAATGCGTCCACCCAGCCATTTTGCGCCAGATCGTTAAAATAAATGCCTGCGCCCGCGCGGATCACCGTACTGCCATTGCGCCCCGGCGAATAAGCAAAGCCAAGGCGCGGCGCAAACGCCTTGCGGTAATCATGCGGAACGCCATGCGGCAGCGCCAGATTGAGGGCCGCAATGGTCTGCACTGCGGGATTATCGCGCTGGTCACCGCCATTGGAGTTGAAGAGCCCAAATGTAGTGTCATAGCGCAGGCCGTAATTCATCGTAAAGTTCGGGCGAATGCGCCAGGAATCCTGCGCGTAAAATCCCAGGCGTTGTACGTTCTGAGCGAAGCGGCCGTTGCCGCCAAATTCCGTCTGGTTCGCCGGATCAGCCAGGTCCGCTGCCAGCGTGCCGGGATTCGCGAGATAAAAACTTGGATCATTCGGCAGAGTGAATAAAGTTTCCGGATTGTCGGAAAGCCGTCCGCTCAACACAGGTTCATGAATGAAATTGATTCCGTACCGCGGCGCATGCGTTCCCTTTGACTGCGAGATGTCATAGCGGAACTGATATTTCTGCTGATCGCGATTCACCGGAAATGCCGTTATGGGAGTAACAAACTGGTTATCGCCGAAAGTCTCAAACCCGGACGTGGTAAGGACCGTGGTGCTAAAGGGAAAAGCCAGGCCAAACCCCAGGTTTGAATTGCGGACCTTCACATGGTGAAAATCGCTCGCCTGAAAGACAAAGTTACCAATCAACTCCGGCGCAAATTCCATCTGGTTGCTGAGTAGTAGGCTGTAGTAATGCGAGGTGGTCTGAAAGCCCGTGGAAGGCAATGCGCCTTCATGGACCAGATCATTCTTGGTGTCATTCAGGTCAAATGCGCCGCGCACAAACCAGTGCGAGCGGTCAGACTGGTTGAAGTCGAGCCGAGTGGAAAAGATTGAGTCATGAAATGGCGTACTGACTGAAGTGGGCACCGGAATGGAAGTAACTCCGGGAATCTGCCCTGATGAAGCAAGCTGGGCCAGCGCATTAAATTCATCCAGGCTTTGTGTGCTGTAGCCTACGCTGGCATCTTCATTCACATATTCGAAGGACGAAAAGAGCCACAGTCTGTCCTTGACCAAGGGCCCGCCAATTGTTCCCACATAGTTTTGCCGCGAAAATGGCTGCTTCGGGTTTGGCTCGGGATTGTCGAGCTCATTACGCGCATTCAAGCTTTCATTGCGGAAATATCCTGCTACTGAGCCATGCCATTCATCTGTTCCCCGCCGTGAGCTGATGATGACCGACCCGCCATTGGTGCGGGAAGTATCGGCATCAAACTGCGCGGTGCGCACGGTAAATTCCTGCATTGCGTCCGGCGAATAATTTTGCAGGAAGCCGCCGATGAAGTCGTCATTGTTGTCGCCGCCGTCCACGGAAAGATCAACGTTCAGGCCGGAGCTGCCTCCAAAGGAGACCGCAGTAATGCGCGCCTTGGTGGGATCGGAGGGTTCAACCGGCTCCGTCATGGGAGCAAGGTAAGCGATGTTGGCGAAGCTGCGATGCGCCAGCGGTATTTCATCAAGGTCGCGCAGGCCGATCGTGGTCTTCACTACGCTGCTGGAAGTTTCAATGGGCTGTGCGGTCAGCGACGCTGCGGTGCCTTCCACCTTGACCGACTGCTGCACCGCGGCAGGGTGCAATTTGATATTCATGGAGGGCGTTCCGGTAACAGCTACCCGCACGTGGCCGGTCTGGGAAGCAAAGCCGGCAGCGGCAACTTTTATTTCATACTCACCCGGAGGCAGTGACTCAACCGCGAACTCTCCCAGCTTGCCGCTTTTTACCGTTCTGCTCAGAGAATAGGTTCTGGATGAAACCGTTACCGTGGCCGCTACAATCCGGGCTCCGGTTGCGTCTGAAACCGTCCCGACCAGCGCGCCCTCAGGGCTCTGCGCGCTTGCCAGACTGCCACATGCAAAAATGAAAAGCAGGACGCGTGCAAATACCTTCATCTTCTTGCTCCATCCAGTTTGGTGATAATCGGAAAAGTGATCTTTGCACAAGACTTTCATAGACTCCCAGACCCGGTTGGATAGGGAGTCCTGTCAATCAGCGTACCCGGTTTAAGCTCTTACTACCCGCATTAGTAGGTTATGGCGGAATGAATTATTCGTTTCCTGCCGCTCGCCGCTGCTTCAGCGACAAAAGTCCTAGTCCCGGCCCGAAAGAATTCAAATTACGCGCAGTCTTCTGGTAAAGTGTCACCGTGCGCTACGGAATCGGCGCTTTCAAAATATGTGGCTGAAACGGCAACTCGGGACTCGCGCGGCTACCCTGAAGCAGCTTGGGAGCCTGGAATCGGAATTGATGGAGCGAGTCTGGGAGCGCGGCGAATTCAGCGTCCGGGACCTGCATCTGGAGTTCGCTACCCGGCTGGCCTATACCACAGTGATGACCACGCTCGACCGTCTATACAAAAAAGGCCTGTTGACCCGCCGCAAGGTGGGCAAAGCTTTCCATTATGCCGCCGCCTTTACTCAGAAGGAGTATCAGGAACTGCTTACGCAACACCTGTTTGGCATGGTCCTGACCGATGGAACGAATAACAACGCCGTGCTCTCCTGCTTTGTGGACGCAGTGGGTGAAGCCGACAAAGAAATGCTGGACAAGCTGGACCAGCTGGTGAAAGCTAAACGGCGTATGTTGCAGCGGACGGAGTAAAAGAGATGTTCTATTTGCTCTCCATTTCGCTGTGTTGCGCGGTCTTTTTCATTGTTCTGGCGGGGACTTCCGCGCTGTGCATGTGGGCAGGCCGCCTTACCCGGCCTGCAGCTTCCTCTCTTGCCCCGACAACTGCCGCCAACCTGCTATTCGCACTCCGCATTGTGCCGGTATTCCTGGCTTCGCTGGCGACGCTTGGATTCGTTCTACCCGCCTTGCTGAAGTTTGAGCCGCGTTCTACCGGCGAACTTGTAGGCTGGCCATTGCTTGCGCTGGCGATTCTGGGTTGCGCAGTCCTCTTTGTGATGTTGGTGCGGGTGGCGACCATTCTTGGGGCGACGTGGTTAGTGGGCGCTAAGTGGCGCCGGCACTCTAAAAAATTGCGCCTGGAGAACATCGATATACCGGTTTATTGCCTGGAGGGCACTGCCGGTCCTGGTTCCGTTCTCGCCGTATTGGGTTTTCTTCGGCCAAAGATATTTGTGGCGAAGCAGATTGTGGAGACGCTCACACGGGCTGAACTCATGGCGGCAGTGGAACATGAGAGGGCCCACGTGGCTTCATTCGACAACTGGAAGCAACTGTTGTTGAAGGTCACGCGCGTCCCTCGGCGGCTGAGGGTCTTTGGAGGGGTTGATTCTGCCTGGACCAATGCTTCTGAAATCGCTGCCGATGAAGCTGCTCTTGCCTCTGGAATTTCGGTCCTGGACCTCTCCAGCGCCTTGATCAAGGTAGCCGCGCTAAGCACTCATGCTGTGGCCGGTAAGACCGTGGTTGCGTCGCACCTTGTCCCCATTGAATCTGGGTCTTGCTTGCACGCGCGAGTGGACCACTTGCAGAAAATCCTGGCAGGCTATAACTCCGCTCCGGGCACACCTCCGCAAAACAGCATAGGTAAAATTGTAATTCCGCTCATGATAGCGGCCATCGGTTATGCGGCTTGCGTTAACGCGGTGCTTCCCTGGGTCCATGAAGCCCTGGAAGCGCTGGTGCGCTAGCAATCTATGGCGTTTCATTTTGGTTCTGGAGTGCTGCGAAAACATCTCCGCGAAGCGGATTTTTCTAAGTAAAATTAAAGAATAGTGTTTTCGAGCATCAGAAAACCCCTTGAGGCTGAAACCTCTGAATTTTCTTGCATGAAATTATTCTTCAATGTCATTGTGTTGATCGGTCTGTTCGCGCCTTCAGTCAGCGCGCTTGCCGCCGACGCCACTCTGCTCAAGCCACCACGCGGAGCCGAGGTTGCAATCGTGATGTTTGAAGATCTGCAATGCGCAGACTGCTCCAAGACTTATCCTGTGGTCTGGGAAACCGCCGATGCCCATAAAATTCCGGTGGTGCTGCATGATTTCCCTTTGCCCATGCATAACTGGGCCTTTGATGCAGCAGTGTGGGCCCGCTATTTTGACCAGACATCGCCCGGCCTGGGCAATGAATTTCGTAAATTCATTTACGCCAACCAGACACAAATTACGCGGGAAAATCTCCAGCAGTGGGCACAAAAATTTGCCGCCGAGAACAAGACGGCCGTCCCTTCAGGAAAAGACCCAGAAGGCAAGCTCTCGGCTCTGGTGAAGGCAGATTACTTGCTCGGGCAGCGCATTGGAGTGGAACATACGCCCACAATCTGGGTTGTGAGTAATAGCGGAGTTTCTCAGCCTTTGGTGGAAGAAGTGAAAGTCCGGGAAAAACTGGAGCAGATGATTGGCGACGTGCTCAACAAGGCACAGCCCGTGGCGGCAGCCAAAGTAAATTCCCCGGTAAAGACATCAGTCCGCAAGAAAAATATCGCTAAAACCCCTAAGAAGGCAGGATGACCAGCAAAATGAACATATTGGTAAAACGTTTTATTCATATCGCCGCAGGCCTCGCTCTTGCGCTTGCTCCAATGGCTTCTCGTGCAGCGGATGGTTCACAACTTAAGCCGCCTCCGGGCGCTCGCGTGGCTATTGTGATGTTTGAGGACCTGGAATGTCCTGACTGTGCTCGCGCCTACCCTGTGGTTTGGGAAGCAGCGAAGAAGCACAACATCCCCGTGGTGTTGCATGATTTTCCGCTTCAACAGCATCCCTGGTCTTTTGACGCAGCGGTGTTTGCCCGCTACTTTGACACTAAATCACAGAAGCTGGGCGACGATTTCCGCGGTTATATTTTCCAAAACCAGCCTCAGATCGATAAAGGGAACCTGCGCCAGTATGTGGACAAGTTTGCCAATGACAACAAGACGCCGGTTCCTTTTGTGATCGATCCCGATGGGCAGTTCAAAACCAAGATCCTGGCCGACCGCCAGATGGGGACACAAATCGGCCTGCAACACACGCCTACGATCTTTGTTGTAGGCAACGGCGGCGCTGCAACTCCCGCTGTTGAAGTTGAAGACCGCACCAAACTGGACCAGATTATTGAAGACATGTTGGCAAAAGCACCGGCAGCCCCGGCCGCCAAGAAGCCCGCCGCCAAGAAAGCAGCAGCAAAGAAGACAGCCAATAAGTAAGTGAATCCCGGGAAGAATAAAACGCCCTCTCTCACGAGGGCGTATTTTTCCGGTTTGTGAGTCAATTATTTGATCTTACCCACCTCAGCCACCAGCTCTTCATAGTCCGGTTCCTGGCCAAGTTCGTAGGTCTTGGAAAATGAGATCTTCCCTTGTTTATCCACGATAAAAATGGCGCGGTCATT
>JASLFF010000670.1 GCA_030150795.1 Terriglobales bacterium
TGACCTGCGCAGCGAACTTCTTGTCCATTGTGGTGAGCTCCGCTCCGGTATCCAGGATGAAGTTGCCCGTAGCCTTGTCATTGACCACAACGGGCACAACAATGTCATGGTAAAAGCGGTAAAACTTTGTGAAACTTTGCGTCTCCGGAGCAATGTAGCGGTCCTGCCACTTGTCGTCAGCGGAGCCGGCGGGATTTTTGGGAAGGGGGGCCAGCAATATTTTCAGCTCGTGAAAGTCCAGAGTAATTAAAAACTGGTCGAAAACATCTGTCCCGATCAGGCCTGATTCGTCTGCGACATTATTTTTACTGGAGACGGTAACAACACAATTGTGGAACTCCAAACCGCCAATATTAATTTTGTCGATCCAGGCCTCATAGCTCTCAACTGAGCCCTTGTCTCCAATGCCTCCAATCAAGGTATCGGAAATCTTCACGGCGCCGGCTCGTTCAGCCAGCTTGCGCCCGATAGTGATGCCTCCCGCTCCGGTGTCGAGCAGAAGATCTGCGCTTACGCGATCATTGAATTTGACCTGAAGACCATATCCTTTGCTGATCGTTGTAGGATTGCGGTCGACGTCGTAGGTATATTCGACCTTTCGTCCATAGTGCGGCATCTTGATTTCCATGGGCTTGACCTCGGTAACCAGAACCCACGGTTTTTTCTCAGCGAGAGCCGTAAGGTAACGACGGTTATTCGCCATCTCATCAGGATCGCCGTCCAGTTTCTTGGCCTGCTCCAGACGTTCGGCATACGGCAGTGTATCAAGCCAGTATCGTGTAATTTGTCTATCTTCAGGATCAAGCTCATGCGCCTTGGCATAGTTTTCTTTCGCCCGCTTATTCATTGACACCATCTGCAGCATCCGCCCCATGCCAAATACAGCCCGCGGGGAATTGGTGTCAATCTTTAGCGCGGCGCGGTATTCTTTTTCGGCGTCGGCAAAATTGCCGGATCGAAACGCCACTTCACCAGCTGCCGCGTGAACCACTGCGGAACCCGGCAGTGCCGCAAGCGCCTTTTTGGCTGCTCCATCAGCTTCATCCAACTGATTGCTGCTTAACAGGCAGCGAACCAATCCAGAATGCGCATCCGCCAGAGTAGGATCCTGATCCACAAGAGCTTTAAAGGCAGCAGTTGCGTCTTTGAGCTGGCCCTTTTTCATCAGCGCCCGTGCGGCGAGCAGAGGCTCATTCACTTTCGGCGCTGTAGCGCTTTCTGCGGCTGCAGGCGCGGCAGGCTTTACGTTATCTGCAGTGGTCTGCGCAGTGGCGGACGCAGCAAGGCATACGGCTAACAAAAGACTGGATTTCATGCGCCACATGGTACAACAAGAGACTGGTTAGTTCTGCCAGATTTTTCCCCTATAAATGCAATGGATTCATGCCATCCGTGCAGGAGGATGTCTTCTCATCGCCCCGAGGCCTTCGTTCCCACTTCATTTGTCGGACGATTTACAATACAAGCTGCTCACGCGTGCGAAAGTGGCGGAATTGGCAGACGCACCAGACTTAGGATCTGGCGCCGCAAGGCGTGGGGGTTCGAGTCCCCCCTTTCGCACCATCAATTCTTGAGATCCTTCGACTCCCTTCGGCACGCCTCAGCTCGCTCAGGATTTCGCCTGCACGCTCCCGCTTCGCTCACGCCTGCATAACGGCTCAACTTAGGATCTGGCGCCGCAAGGCGTGGGGGTTCGAGTCCCCCCTTTCGCACCAACTATCTCTTTCAAAGTCCTTCGGCGTGCTTCGCACGGTGTCTCTGATTCGTAGCCATTTAGGGCCTCAGTTGCATCCTGCGTATTGAGTTGCTCCAGCAATGCCGAATTGCGCTGTACCAGCAAAAACAAGCAAGCGTTTAGCTGCTTTGGGATGATGGGTCAACTCGAAAATTGTTGCGGTGGATAAGATCACTGCCCCGGAAAGCGCTACACGGAAATCGTTGGGCCGCATCCCATAAGCCTTCGATGTATTAAATAACTTTCCCACGTCATTGCGGTTGTCCTCTGCGATGCATTCCTTTGCACCGTTGTGCTGAGCCAAAGACATGAAACCGGAGCTTGCCGTGAAGAACAGTGCAGAGGAGGCGAACTTGACCGCCTCATGCTTCGGCTCCGGAGCGTCGCTCTGGGCTTCGGCAATCGTCATGCTCATCAGCATACAGCACGCTAAGAGGCCAATCATGAAGATGCGAATATGTGATATCAGCATTAGTCCTTTCGTATCGCAACTTGACTGCTTGCGGATGACCGCAGACTGGCAACGCAGAAGTACCCGAAGTGAAACAAGAGCAGTGTAGGAAGCAGAGCTGAGGAGAGTAACTGACAGTAGTAACAGGTAGGATCTATGTTCGCTTCCCACTATTTTTGTGGAGAATCTCGGATTACCGAAACAAGCAAAAGCCGCGCCGGGAGGAAGCGTGGTCTCAGGTTGAAAATCGCGTCACGCTGGATTTACTATTCCGCACACCATGGGAACCAGGACGATACAAGGACAATTCTTCGTCACGATATTAGCTACTACGTTTCTTGTTGCCAGCGCAGCCGCACCCACAGCCCACTGCAACCATTGATAAGCCCAAGTCGCGGACGTGAGCGGGGGTTTTTGCCGCATCCTTAGCAACGACACTTTTTCCGGCAACTTTGGCCCGAATAGTTCATTGCCCACGCTCGCCTTAACGATCGGGCCAGGATCGGCGATGCCTGACCAACTGCACGCGAACAAAACAAAATTCAGCGGCCCCGGCACATACAAAAATGAGATCATCGTCGTTTATTTGGGCAAGACTGCGCTTAAGGATAGCTACATGGGGCTGGCAACCGTGATCATCAATTCCAACAAACACTCAGGAACTTTCTCTTTGAACGATAAATCCGCCGCCGGGATTTCGATTGTGGCGCACCACCTGCCTCCTGATCAAAATTCAGCCGCGTCAATACGATATAAGGACTTTGCTGTCGCCATTTCTTCCGCCAATTTTCTGATTTCTGAAAATGGGCACTAGCACCTTTGCCTTCCAGCTCTGGATTGTCTAAACCTCTCAAGGTGGCGAAATCTGATACATCCACTACGTCGTTTCGCACCAACAATCTTGAGATCCTTCGACTCCCTTCACTCAAAGTTCGGCATGCTCAGGATTTCCGCTGGCAACCCCAGGCATCGCCATGAGATGAATCAGGCCGAAATTGTTCCTATAACCATGGAGCCGCTTCGCTGAATCAACCATTCACAACGAATCTGCTCCCGTGACATGCTTCGATTACCAACGTAACGTTTATTAACCTTCCGCTGAACAATTCTTGACAAATTCTAAGGTGTTTCTTGGCTATTCCGGGTTAATAGATTGCATTTAGTCTCAATGCAAGTTTTCTCCAGAATCTGTAAGTTGCCCCGGGTCAAATTGAGTCCAGGTGAGGAAAGCAGGAAATGCCTGCAAAACATTTTTTATTTACATTCGTATGCTTTGCATGCGGGTATTCAGCACAAATGTGCGCCCAGTCAACGGCAACCCGCGGCAACACATCCCAAACAATTCTCCAATCGCCTGCAGCTAGCGCGGGTTCGTTCGCCAATGCGAGAGTGATTCGATACGACGGAGTTTTGAAGGGGCAGCCATCATCAACTGGTGTGGCTGTCATTTTTTCCGTTTACAGCAGTGGTGATTCAACAAACCCACTTTGGCAAGAGACTCAAAATGTCCAGTCGGGCCCGGATGGCCGCTACACCGCATTTCTTGGCGCCTCGGGTTCAAGCGTGTTGCCTTTCGTTTTTGCTGGAACCGAACCGCGATGGCTTGGCGTGCGGGTTGCCGGTGACGGCAATGAGCAAAGAACGCTTGTGGTCACGACATTGAATGACGGCGAAGCTATGGCTGGCAGCGTAGCGAGTGCTGCCAAAGCAATAGGAAATCCGCCCCCGCCAGTCATTCAACAAAAGAGCGCTGCCCAGCAACCTGGCTCGTCAGGATTGGCAATGGGAACCGCATCCCTCCTTTCGTTGCCTGGATTGCCAATCGATTCGGGCTCGGTGTCAACTGTTCTGTCGCACGAAGTCATTGCAAACAACGCCACTGAAGCCTTCACAGTGCGACAGGACGGTTCGGGAATTGCAGCGCACATTATTGCTCAGACAAACAATGCGCTTCTTGCGGAAACACCGTCGACCAGCACAGCACAGAACACTATCTTGTCAATTAACCGCGCTCCTGAAGGAACGGGCGTGCGTGCCGAGTCTCAAGCTTCTACCGGATCCGGCGCTGGAGTGTGGGGTGTATCCGCGGGTCAGGGGACCGGTGTTGTGGGAGAGGCTACGCAGATCACAGGCGTGACATATGGAGTGCGAGGAATTTCTACCAGTGATGGCGGAATCGGTATTCTGGGCGTAAACCGTTCTGCTAGCGGAGCAACCACGGGCGTTCGTGGTGAGAGCAATAGCCCTGATGGTACAGCCGGCGTGTTTGATTCTTTAGGTGGAGGGAGCATCCTTAGTGGCAGAAGCGCGGGCGCGGAAAAATTCCGCGTTGATGCGCAAGGTAACGTCGCCTCAACTGCGTTCATCGGAGATGGATCAAAGCTGACGAATGTAAATGCAACCTTGCTTGGTGGCCTTTCTGTTGCTGATTTTCAGAAGTCAATTGTTCTCAATGGAGATGGATCGCTCCTTTCCAACGTGAACGCCAGCACGCTTGAAGGCCTGCATGCGTCAGATTTCGCGCGTACCGGCCTGCCTCAAAATGTGAACGGCCTGCAAAGTCTAATCAGTAAGCAATTGTCCCTCAATTCCGATTCTGAAGGTATTCAATTCGGAGCAGCGGCGCTCTCCCGTGAAGACCAGGACGCTGGACATTATTCTCCGTTTTCCCAGGCCGGTTCTCAGATGCATTTTCGTCTCACCCGGGCCTATTGCGATAAGACCAGCACCAGCCAGCAATCACCTTCAGACCAGGCAAATTATTTCTGTGTCCCGGACGCTGTGACAATTGACGATGCGCACCCAGCATCTTCGACCCCGAACAAGGATTTCATCATCGCGCCCTACAAATATGGCATGGGCATCTCCTATCCTGGCGTTCTTGAGGTTGCAACCGCGGAGTTTTCTCTCCATTCCCAAACTCCCTTCCTGGGAGCACACCTATGGGTAGGTGACGAACATGACCTCGGCGGCATCCTGGCCACAGCTCATGACGCAATGAATAGCGATAACACGATCGATCGGTCCCAGAGCTTCGTCTCGTTCACATCGGAAACTTTCACGGGCAGCAGCCACGGTGACATGCTGTTTTCGGTGCGAGACCCTCAGGACAATTTCAGGTTCCAATTTGGCCCGCTGAACGCAGCTGAAGCTCCGGGAATTTACCAACAATTCACCAAGGCCAGGATCGACAGTTCAGGAAAAGGATTCTTCGATGGCGGAACTCAGACCGGGGGAGCAGATTTTGCGGAGTCCGTCAGCATTGCCGGCAGGAAAAACAATTATGAGCCTGGCGATGTGCTGGTAATCGATACAAACTCCGATCGCCAGTTCACCCTGGCCAATACTCCTTACTCAACACTTGTGGCCGGAATATATTCAACCAAGCCCGGCGTCACAGCGACTCCGCATACAT
>JASLFF010000680.1 GCA_030150795.1 Terriglobales bacterium
CTTACAAACACCACGTAATGCGGATTGCCCATGGAAACCGGCGTGCCATGCGTCGGCGCAAAACCAACTGTCATGGAAAACTCGTTGCCTACCTGCGGCTCGCCCATTTCCATCTCAAATTCAAAACTATGCTCTTCATGCGATATCAGATCACAATACTTCACGCCGGCGCCCGTGCTCACGGCAATCTTGCCGGAGTGGCCCTGGCTTACCATGTAAGCGGCGACGCAGCGCGTGCCATTGCCGGAAATTTCCGCCTCGCTGCCATCGGCATTGATCAAGCGCGCGCGAATATCGGCGTCTGCGGCGGGAAAGAGCCATTCCACACCGTCTGCACCCACGCCGTTGTGGCGGTCGCAAATGCGCTTGCTGAATTCATGCAGGTCGCTAGGCGCATCGGCGCCGTCCATGATCAGGAAGTCATTACCGCAGGCGGACGCTTTGGTGAAAGAGACCTTCATCCTAGTCTGTATCCGGCCCGGGAGTGGCTTCCAGGTTGCTCAGGCCGGCTGACTCGCGCAGGCGGTTCATCAGTTGTTTGTGCTCGTTCCGTGTGCCGTCAACGCGAAACGCTAATTTTTCTTTTTCTCCAGACCTGCTGAGGCGCATAGCCTGCATTTCCTTGCCCTGGTCTTCCAGAATTGAATTTACCTCGGCCACGAGGTCGTCTGCTGTTTTTTCTGATGCGACGATGTAATTCATCGTCAGCGGCTTCAGGTTGAACTGCCGCTCCAGGATGCCGAGCAAATGCAGCGCAAGATAAATCAGCATGGTGGCAAAGATCGCCAGAAGATAAAGCCCACTGCCAGCAGCCATGCCGATGGACGCGACTACAAAGAGCGTTGCTGCGGTCGTCAGCCCGCTTACGCCGCCTTTGTCATGCAGGATGGAACCTGCACCGATGAATCCGATACCGGGAATGATTTGTGCCGCAATGCGGGTGTGATCGCCAATGCCCCACTCGCCCGCCAGTTCAGTAGAGAGAATGGTAAACATGGCAGAGCCAAAGCATATAAACATATTGGTGCGCAGCCCTGCCGGCCTGCGCTTGAGCTCGCGCTCCAGGCCAATGATTCCTCCCAGAAACGCAGCCAGCGTGAGCCGGACCAGCGTCTTGGAGAGCAGGTCTTCCATGGTCAGGTGCGGAAAAGCGAAAGCGAATAGGTTCATTGGACACCGTGCGCCGATCTTTTGACAATTATCTGCGGGTTGAGCGATAGATCAAAGCTTTTGGCTGTGACGGAGTGCCAATTGTAGCAACGGTCTCAAGTTCCTGGGGAAAATCATGCACGGCGCTGGCCACTTCATCGCCGGGGAAGGCGATGATGTAGTCTGCCGAGCGCGCCGGCTGCTTCAAAGCGGCCTTCCATAGCTTGTTACTGCTTTCACAGAGCACCCTTCGAAGCTGGATGCCGGCCATCTGGGTAGCGCCGGGGTGCGCACCGCAATTCATCATGAAGGTTGCAGAAGGCGGAAAAGCCTTGAGCATGTCTGCCAGTTGGCGATCCAAAGCCATCCTGTCCTTGCCGTTGATCTGCGCTTCCCGCAGGCAGATTGGCGTTGTCTGCCAGACGGAGTTATAACTTGTGGCGATCACCAGAGCCGCCGCCGCAACAATATATCTGGCGTGGAAAAACCGGTTCAGGAATTCGCATCCCAGCGCCGCGAACACCGCTACTGCCGGCAGCAGTTGCAATCCATAACGGACGTTGTAATAAGAGAATGGCCACCATTCCGGATGATAGATTGGCACGCTGCCCCAGGCGATACAGAGCACATAAAAAGGCAGTGGCGACCACAAGACCACCCAGCTCAGATAGCGGCGAGCGAAATAAAGCGACGCCAAGAGAGCGATAAAAGAGCTATTCAAGAGCAGAAACTCTGTGCGGTCGTGAGCCAGGTTGAGGCGGGAGACCTGGAGGAATTGCAGCGTGGCATCGCGCGGCGAATTCTCTCCCGGATAGCTGGGCATAGTCGCGGTCTTGCTGCGCTGCTGAATAGCCCGCGCAGAATATGGGCCGTTGGCGAACTCCAGCGCATTATCGAAAGCAATCTGGTTATAAAGAAGGAACAACGCTGCGGTACAGCCGGTGAGCAAAAGAAAATTGCGGAGTCCGCGCCGCAGCGGCTGAGCCCAGGGCCGCAATCGCCACAACAGAATCGCAGAGCACGAGCCAATCACAGACGCCAGAAACCAGCCGTCATAACGCACTAGCATTGCTGCTGAAACCAGAAGGCCACACTTTTTCAGTGACTTTGCTGCTTGCCCCGCGTCTTCGCGCGCCTGTCGCACGAACTCAGCAAAGTACAACACCGACCACACGAACAAAGCCAGATAGAGCGATTCGCCCATCGCGGCCGACTGCATGTACAGAAGGTTCGGATTCAGGGCATAGATCAGCGCGGCGATCCATGCAGCAGGCCGCGATGCCATCCCAGAAACGAGCCGAAACACACCCAGCGTCCCCGCAATGTAGGCGATCATCGACGGAATCGATGCGCCCAGGCCTGTCCGCCACAGGTGGTCGTTCACGATAAACGGAATCTCGAGCAGATGCGGCAGCGGCAGCCAGACCGTGCCAAGCTCAAAAAGGCCGGGCGTTCGCGAGTCAAAGACCCGGCGCGCAATGTGAATGTGGGCGACGGCGTCGCCATAAAGAAGGATGGCGCCCTGATGGTAATAAGAGATCAGAGCGCCAACAGAAAGTGCGGCAGAGATTGCCGTGAGCAGCCAATAGTCACGGCGCGTCGCGGCGATCTTCAGACTGCTGCTTACGCTTTTGGAAGCGCTGATTACGCCTTCGCCTCCTGGCCCTTGCCCAGGTATTTATCCAGCAGCAACGCCAGCTTCTGGCGCGTGGCTGCGGGAATCTTGTCTTTATCAGTCTGGATGGCGTACTTCATCGCCGATCCGCATGCGCACTTGCGCTCTTTGGGCATAATTCCGACGGCGCGTTTTACCACCTTGGCCGCATTCTCCGCGTTGGCGTGCACTACTTTCAATACCTGTTCCACAGTCACATCTTCGTGTCCGGCGCGCCAGCAGTCGTAGTCGGTCACCATGGCGCAGGTGGAGTAGCATATTTCGGCTTCGCGGCAGAGCTTGGCTTCCTGCAGGTTGGTCATGCCGATCACATCCGCGCCCCAGCTGCGGTAGAGGTTCGATTCCGCGCGGGTGGAAAACTGCGGCCCTTCCATGCAAATGTACGTCCCGCCCTGCTTGCCCACCACGCCAATATCCTTGCAGGACTGCGTGAACGCCGCAGAAGCCTCGGGGCAGATAGGATCGCCAAAGGCAACGTGCGCCACAATGCCGTGGCCAAAGAACGTTGAGATGCGATGAATCGTGCGGTCAATGAACTGGTCAGGGATCACAAAGTCCGTGGGCTTATGCTCTTCCTTGAGCGAGCCGACCGCTGAGAGCGACAGGATGCGCTCCACGCCCAGGTCTTTCATGCCATAAATGTTGGCGCGGAAGTTGATCTCAGAAGGCAGGATGCGGTGTCCGCGGCCGTGGCGGGCAAGAAACGCCACCTTGCGCCCTTCCAGCGTGCCAAGGACATAAGCGTCCGACGGCTCGCCGAACGGAGTTTGCACTGTAACTTCACGGATATCTGTGAGGCCGGGCATGGAATACAAACCGCTGCCGCCCATAATGCCGATTTCAGCTTGCTGCAAGAGAGAATCTCCTTGATTGGGGTAATTGTTGATTATAGCGAAAAGCCGATTGACGCTGAGTTTCGTCGCAAATAATTCATTTTAAAGGGGCCAATGCTGTGATTGGTGCAAATGAATGACTCGATTGGTACCCCATGAATGGCTGGCTATGGCCAAAACCATCTCCGTATAATATGTAGGCATGCTTACCCGGATCTACATCGATAACTTTCGTTGTTTTGTCAATTTCGAGTACAGGCCCGCGAGCAAGCAATTGCTGCTCGGAGCAAATGGCAGCGGCAAGTCGTCACTGCTCGATGCAATTCGTTTCCTTAAGCAGTTTCTGAAGGGTGATGAGAATCCATTCACGCAATCCACACGCACTCGTTGGCAGGATAAGCCATTGCAAGTCTTCGAAATCGAAGCGTTTTTGGATCGCCAACAATATGAGTATCGCGTAGAGATTCGATTTGCGTCGAAACCAGGCCAGATGTCAGTTAGCTTGGAAACACTAAAAGTATCCGGCGCCGCTGCATTTGAATTCGTGAATGGGAAGATAAGCTTTTTCCCAAATGACAGCACGCATGCAACAACATTGCCAATGGAAACGAGCGGCTCAGCGTTACACTTTTCGAAGCTGAGCAACTCGCATGTTCGCCGGTTCGTTGAATGGATCGAATCTATCCATTGCTTTCGTATTGACGCATATCCGGGTGAAATGGACGAGAGCGCGGATCGCGAAGAACGTCATCCCGATGATGAACTTAGAAATCTTGCCGGATGGTATCGCTATTCACAGGCTCACCACCCTAATAAAAATGTGGAATTTTTGGGTGCGATGAAAAAAGCACTCGATGGATTTCAGGCCTTGAGGTTTTCCAATGACGAAGACGGCGTGCAGAGACTTCGCGCCGATTTTAC
>JASLFF010000681.1 GCA_030150795.1 Terriglobales bacterium
GGCATAACGGAAATTTCCCCTTATGTACACGTCTCCACCATGGGTGACTGGAAACAGCTTGGTTCGTGGTATGCGGACCTTGTGCGTCCGCAATTTGCACTGGACCAGCAGCTCCAGGATGAACTGGCACGAGTGACAAGCGGGCTTCATACAGATAAAGAAAAGATTTCCGCTATCCAGGAGTTTGTCCTGCGAAGCACGCATTATGTCGCGCTGGAATTTGGCATTTACAGCTACAAGCCTTATCCCGTAGCGCAGATTTATGCGCGGCGCTTTGGTGACTGCAAAGATAAAGCCAGCTTGATGATTGCGTTGCTGCGGGCCGCCGGGATCGAAGCCGAGATAGCGCTGGTACGCACACGCTCTCTGGGTGACGTGGCGGCAGAACCGGCCTCTATCGCCGTGTTCAATCACGCCATTGTGTACGTACCGAAATATGACCTTTGGCTCGATGGCACTGCCGAGTACGCGGGGCGCGAGCTTCCACTGGAAGACCAGGGAGCGTTATCGCTGACCGTGAGCCTGAGCGGAGCGGCACAGATACGGCACATCCCAATGAGCCACGCTGCAGACAACTACACGCGCCACATCATCCGCGGTGAGCTCTCCACGCAGGGCGTAATCCAGTTCAGCGGCTCAACCACTACCCGCGGTGAGGATGCGCCCGGATTACGCCATGACCTGGCAGTCCGCGAACAACAGCTTGATATGTTCCGCCGCGAGCTGGCGGAAGTTTTTCCCAGCGTGAAGGTGGATAGCGTTGCTGTCCATGGCGCGGAAGTACTTTCCAGCAGCGTGAATGTGGAATTCCAGGGCGCGCTGAATTCGCCGCAATACAAGCGCGTGGTATCTCTCAGCTCTTCATGGATGCCTCGCTCTTACGCGTCTGCTCTCGCGGAATCCAGCACGCGCACACAGGACCTGGTCCTGCCTTTGCCATGGACCACGGAGGAAGAAATTCACATCGCGCTGCCTGAAGGGGCTGAAGTTACATCAATACCGCGCGATCAGAACGTCAACAGCGTTTTTGGATCGTTGCGGCTGCATTACAGGAAATCGCCGGGCGAAGTGGTCATACAGAGCCACGTGCAATTTGAAAGAGCGCGCGTGAGCGCCCAGGAATATACGGCGTTTCGCCAGTTCTGTTTGCAGGCGGAGCGCAGCTTCCGCAACGAAATCAGTTTGAGCCTCCCTCAATGAGATTGCCGGCCCGCGTGCTCCCCATCGTGCTTCTCTGCATGAGTGCGGCTACTGGGTTTTCACAAAAGATCCAGCGCGAGAAGGCATCTGACTCCCTGCTTCAGAGCTTTTTTTCCGATTTCAATCTTCCGGTAGCCGCGGGCACGGCAGACCTGCGTTTGCGTCACTCTCCAAGAGACAGTGTGGCGCTCCTGGTTCGGATGGAAACCGCCGAGTTGCAAGAGCGTCCAGAAGTGGTATTGGACTCGGCGCTGCGGCTTTGCGCACTGCCTGTTGCGCAGGACCTGCACGATCTGGCGTCAAACCGGGTCCTTCAGCATGCAGCCAATAGCTGGGCCTTTAACGCCGTCCTTCGTCGTATAAAGTCGGCGGCGGCAATCCACAACGGCTGCACTTTTAACTTAAGACTGGCGCTTTTAGCAGCAGCGTCCGATGGCGCAAACATCGATCTGGACACGACAGCTCTTTCAAGTGGGCTGATCACGCGCTGGCGTATTGCCGGGCCATTCGGAAGGTATAACAACGTTGATTTTGAGCGCCGGTGGCTGCCGGAAACTGAGCGGTCTTTCCGCGAGCGATATGCATCTGAGCAAGATCGAGTCCTTTTAACCCCCGAATATAGTGGGCCGGCTGTTACAAAGGCGAACACTTCGCACACCACGATACCGGAACGTTTCTGGTTTCGCGATGGCATGATCACGCTGCCCCAATATTTTGCTTCTTCAGGGATTTTTTATGCTGCAAGCGAGGTCGCGGTTACCGCAGGAACCGCGCGAATTGATGTATTGAGTTCCGGAACATACGAAGTTTTCGTCGATGGAAAATCGCGTTTGCTGCATGATGCACGTTATGCAGTGGGCCCAACTCGGGATTCCACCGCGCTGTTCCTGGCGGCTGGCCACCACAGGATCATGCTCAAGTTCACGCCCGACGCCGCCCCAATCAGCGTCGCGCTGCACCCGGAATATGCAATAGTGCCCCCCAAAAAGAGCGCTCTGCCTGCGGAGTCTACAAGGTATCTTCAGGCGCTTGGCGCTTACTTTCGCGGCGATTACGCGGAAATGGGAACGCTGCTTCGCGCAGACAGTGTTCATGGCAATGGCTACAACAACTATCTTCAGGCGTTGCTCTATTCCGCAGCAGAGGAGCACTCGCCGCGAGCTGATGCTGCATGGAAGGCTGTTGCCATGGCGCAACCTTCCGCGTTACTGGCGCGGCTGAAATCGGCGGAGAATGCCGTGGAACGCGGCCAATCTGAGGGTGTACGAGCTGACGTGATGAGCATCCTGGCGGAGCGCCCTCAAGCGGAAACAGCATTACAGTTGGCATTCAATCTTTCCCGCCATAACCAACTGGATGGCCCCGCGCTGCTCACCCGCCTGCTGGACTCGCATGCCTCATGCACAAGGCTGGCTGAGGCAATCAAGTTCTATAACGCCGCCGAGCAGCAAGATAAAGCGCAGAGTGTGGAGCAGCAAATCGCAAGGTGCGCGCCTGAGTCGCTGGAATATGCGCGGCTTCTGGCAAAATCTGGCCGCCATAGCGCCGCTGCTGCCTACCTTCAACAAATGGTTACCAGAAACCCGCTCCATCGGGCAGTTCGGCGGTTCCTTGTGGAGCAGCTCCTTCTGGACAACCAGATCAGTGCGGCAAAGCTTCAAGCCAGGCAATTGCGTGAGATCGCTGCAAATGCCCCTGACTACGTGCCTGAACTGAGTGAGACAGGAGTGGCGCGGGACAGCAGAAGCGAAAGGGCCACAGGGTTCGCCAACGGAACGGAATTCTATGTTCCCTATCGCCGCGATGGCATTGATCTCATCCGCAAATCGGCACAAAGAATTTTTTCCGGCGGTGAAGCGGTCATTCTGCTTTCTGACAAAGTGGTCTGCGTTCGCCGTGAAGGTCCCGTTTCCGTGTATGTGCATCGCATCACACGGCCGCTTAACAAAGCGGGGATCACGCGGTATGGAGAGGTGACGCTGTCTCGCGGGGCTGACCTGCTGGAGCTGCGCACAATCAAAGCGAATGGCGAGATCATTGAGCCGGAACTGGACCAGCAAAAACCAACCATTTCCATGCCTGCACTTGAGCCGGGTGATGCAATCGAGGAAGAATATGTGCTGCATTATCCCGATCTGGAACAGATTCCGGAAAGCGCAGCTGCTCATACCTTCGGATCGTTTGCTGCGCCGATACTTCATTCCCGGTTTGTTCTACTCGATCCACCTGATGCCGCAGGCCGTGTACGCCAGCAAGCCGGTCTTCCCTTGCCGCTGGTGGGTGAAAACAATGGCATGGTAGTCAGAATCTGGGAGCGCGACAACATTGCGCAGACCGTCCCAGAGCCGTTTTTGCCTGCGGTGAACCTGCTGCCTACAGTGACTGTTGCTGCAGCCGAAAAAACCATCGCCAGGCTGCGGGACCAGTTGATCGACGCGTCGCGAACAGGCCTTCACGTGAATGAAGCGGCGGCGGAGCTTCATCTTTCGCAAGCCGGCGGAGATGTTGAAAAGGCAAAACGCTTGTACCGCTTTGTAACGAACAAAATCGATTCTACCGGTCCAGACTGGGCTGCAAGTCCGGCAGAGGACACGCTGGCCAATGGCCAAGGCAGCCGGACCATGGCATTGCTGGCGATGGCGCGCGCTGTTGGATTGAAAGCAGACTTGCTGCTGGCGCGCAGGATCGAGCAGAGCTGCGGCAAGGAACTCTCCTGCTATTCGGAACCGCTGGTACGGTTCTGGTTGCCGAACGGCGAACCTGCAGATGTTGATGCGGAGTCCGATGATCTTGCTTTCGGCGACATATCGCCGTCATTGGATACGCGAGAAGCACACCTCGTGCCCATACAGAGCGAAGCAGAGAAAAAGCCGGAGATCGTGGCATTGAATCCGCGGCTCGCGGGCGAGAAGAGTTTTGCAGAAGCCGACCTGTCATTCTCTGAAGGCGATCTAGTGGCCAGCATCCATGTGCAGCTCGGCTCAGTAAGGGCGCAGGAAGTGCGCAACACGCTCCGCAGCGCCGGCGAACGCGAGCGCCAGGCATTCTTCGAACAGCTGGCCATGCGTATTTTCCCCGGCGCAACGTCGGTAACCGGCGTGGCTACGCATGAAAGCGACCCTGAGCAGCCGCTGAAAC
>JASLFF010000691.1 GCA_030150795.1 Terriglobales bacterium
GCGGCTCTGCTTCACCGTACTTGCTCTGATTGTCGTAGAGCGCTCCCAGATTGTTTAAATCTGTTGCCACCCCTGGGTGGTCCGGCCCTAGCGCCTTCTCATCAATCGCCAGTGCACGCTTGAGCAGGAGTTCCCCTTGCGAATAATTTCCTGCCTCAAACAATACAACTCCCAAGAGGCTCAGCACCAGTGGATCGTCGCTGTGGACACCCAGTACTTTACGCAAGGCGGCTTCCGCAGCGGCATAATGCGCTTGCTCATACTCGGCACGCGCCAGCATCACATATTTTTTTAGAAGATTGCCCTGGGATGATGTGATCGAAGCAGTTATATACCGGCTGGCATCGGCATAGTGCTCTTCACGCAATGCTGCCAGGCCCTTTTCGTAGGGATCCTCGGCCGATTCAGCCCATACATTCATTGCTGCTTTTAATTGTTCAACGGTAAGGCCTAGTTCTTTGGCTTTTTTCGTCAGGAATTCATCACTGGCTGAGTCCGCCGACTTCTGAGAGTCCGCCAGGGGCGGCAGTGGAACACTTTGAAAAACTGAGGGATGATACACGGCTGACATCAGATAGGAGCGTGAGAGGGCCGGAATCGCTTCCATGTTCGCCTGCGTAAAGTTCTTCCCCGTCTGCCCCGGAAACGCTGGGAGCTGTTCATTCGGTAGAGAGCTGCGAGGTTTTTCACCGGGTTTGGGTTTCTTGGCGAATTCAGCTGCTTCATCTTCCTCGATGACGCATTTAAGGAGGATTCTAATAACGGGGTCTGCCTTGGCGCTGGCACGGAGATTAGAGGTGAGCTTGGGATCGTCCAGAGGCAATACAAGGAACTCAATGGGATCCATGCTTGGATCGCGCAGGTAGGTTCGCCCCCTTTGTAATTCGCAGGGGGAAAGTATGACGTACTTGGTGACCGTAAACACTGATGCCAGTCCTACATGGAGGCTTGGCGGCATTGGCAACTCGAACTCGCCAGAATTGCCAGTGTGGGTCGCACCACCTTTCTCAAGCCGTACCTCGGCTCCAACAACAGCCCTCTTCCCAGGTAGAAGTACTTTTCCGTAAATTGGGAGCGCCTGCTGGTCGGAAAGTGCCGCACAGAAGATAATCACTGCGAGAACGCAACCTGGGAGCTGGCTTGCTAGCTTCATCACCATGAGGGTATTTCTTCCCATGCACCCTCCGTACCGCTGTCAAGGGGATTCAGCGTCAGGAATGAATGTGTGCCAAAAGTGTACACCCAAAAGCATCTGCCTGTCCGTTCGAAGCGGTGCTAAACGCAACAGTCGCGCCGGAAAAATAGTCGCTGATGCTGACTCTGCCGGACCGAAACCCTACGCCCGAACTTGAGTTGGACTGCTGCGATAACGGGCACTTGCAAACGCTCCGCCCATCGCCACAAGCGGTAACAGAGTTCCCAAAAACACCAGGTGATACCAAACCGGGAACTTCGCCCAAAGTTGAATGTGGACTGGGATAAACAACGCCAGAACAATGCCGCCGAGCACCCAACGCGGGCCCGTCTTGGCCGGAGCTATCAGGCCCGCTGCCGCGCCCGCGGCGAGCGAAGCCAGAGCTCCAAGAATTAAACGCGCCACCTTCATGCCCAGCGTAAAAGTCATCGTCGGTTCTGCCAGGGTATAACCTGCCAGGCCGGCACGCAGTCCAAAGTTAAGCAGCGTCGCCACCACCATCCACACCAAAAGCCCGGCCACCACAGCCAAAATCGCTCGCGTCATAAGAATCTCCTTCTTATAGTTTAATTAAACTAGTATACTCCAACTATGAAGGCTGAGCTGCTAATTCTTGGCGTACTGCACCGGGGCAATTTCCACCCTTATGAAATTAAGCGCCGCCTGCAAAACGCCATGATCGAGTGCTATACCGACGTGGACGTGGGCACGCTCTATTACGCGATACGGCAACTGGAAAAGAAGCGGCTAATCGCAGCGGTCCGGCAGGAGCGCGTAGCTCGCGGCGGCATGCGTACCGTGTATGGAATTTCAGCCGGCGGCAAGCGGCGATTTCAGGAGCTTCTGACCGAGCAGTTCGCCGCCCAGGGGCCGGTGGCCCAAACGCTCTACGGCGCTATGCTTTTTCTGCAATTCGGCAACCTGCCTTTGATTGCAGATCTGCTGCGCTCCAGGATCTCGCGCGAGACAGAGTCGATTCGGGAAGTTGCGGAAATTCGCAAGCAACTGGGGTCGGTTCCCGCGACGGGCGCGCTACATCTTATGAAACACCTTGAGCTCCAGCATCGCCTTGATCGCCGGTGGCTTCAGGGAGTGCTCGCCGATGTCGAGGCAGGGCGTGTGCGCGATGTCGCAGATCGTAAGCGGCTGACTCGCGGCTTGGTGACATCCAAGACGTGATGCCGCGATAGATCAGTCGTCCGCGTTTATCTCGCGGGTTCTTGCTTTCTCCTCCGTTCCTCCGCTTCCTCCGTGTTTCAAGGTGTTGGTTTTCAATCTTGGCAATTTTGGCAATTCCGGCGATTTTGGCAATCCGCAATCACACCCAATACGTCCTATCCAGCGTCCGGTACTGGATTGCTTCAGCGATGTGTTTGCTCTCGATCTGCGGGCTGGCTTCCATATCGGCAATCGTGCGCGCGACCTTCAATATCCGGTCATGCGCCCTTGCGCTGAGCCCCTGTTGTTGCATGGCGCGTTCCAGCATGCGCTCGCTGTCAGTGCCCAAGTCGCAGTAGGCGCGGATTTGGCGTGAGCTCATCTGCGCGTTGGAATAGTTGCGCTCACCGGCTGCGGCAAAGCGATTGAGCTGGATCTCGCGCGCCCGCACCACGCGCTCACGAATCTGCGCCGAGCTTTCGGCCTTGTTGTCGCTCCCTCGGAGCTCTTTGTAATTCACCGCCGGAACGTCAATATGAATATCAATGCGATCCATCAGCGGCCCGGAAATCTTGGACACGTAACGCTGGATCATCGGCTGCGTGCAGGGACAATCTCTCTGTCCTGAGCCGTGGTAGCCGCACGGACACGGATTCATGGCGGCGGCCAGCATGAATCGCGCGGGAAAAGTCAGTGACATCGAAGCGCGCGCAATGGTCACGTTGCCATCTTCCAGCGGCTGGCGCATTACCTCCAGCACATTGCGCGGAAACTCCGGCAGCTCGTCCAGAAACAAAACACCGTTATGTGAAAGCGAAACTTCGCCG
>JASLFF010000702.1 GCA_030150795.1 Terriglobales bacterium
CGCGCAGTATAAGAACGGCGCGGAAATTCTGTTCGGCGCGAACCTGGCTCAGATGACCTCGGCGCACAGGCCACGTGATCCAGAGCAAAGCTCGCACTTTGCGCTAACCGGACTGAGCGACGTTGAATACCTGATTGCTGAGCGCAAGGGAAGGGGCGCGCAGGTGCAAAACCACGCACAGCTTACGTTTGCAAACCAGCGCCGTGGACTCGCTTCCTGGCTGGCAGCGCCTGCGCCCATCGGCGGACTGGATTTCGTCTCCACCGATGCCGGCGCAGTGGCGGCGTTCATCTCCAAGAATCCGGCGGACATGCTCGACGATGTCCTGAATATCGCCGATGCTTCCGGCAAGAACGCTTCAGCAAAGATCGCAGAGGGCGAATCCGAGCTAAAAATTCAGTTCCATCGCGACCTGGCCGATACGCTGGGCGGTGAAGTTACCTTCGCGCTGGATGGCCCGATTCTACCCACGCCATCATGGAAGATTGTGGCCGAGGTAAGAGACCCTGGCCGCCTGCAATCCACGATCCAGCAACTGGTTACCGATGTAAATGACCACGTTAAGGTTGAGCATCCAAGCCTGGCGCTGGAACACAATGCGGCAAATGGGCTGACGTTTTATACAATCCGCTCCACCGATGCAACAAAACCCTTCGAGGCTACGTATACATTTACTGACGGATACATGATCCTTGGTCCAAGCAAGGCATTGGTTATGAACGCGATTACCATTCACCAGAACGGAAACTCGCTGGCACACTCGTCGGATTTCCGCGCGTTGCTTCCACAGGATGAACAACCTGATGTTTCCGCCGTGCTCTATCAAAATCTTGCGCCGGTGATTCAGCCGATTGCGCAACAACTAAGTGCTTCGCAATTGCAGTCATTAAAGCAGATTGCAGCGGAGACCAAACCGAGCGTAGTCTGCGCTTATGGTGAAAGCAATGCCATTCGCGTGGCCAGCAGCAGCCGACTCTTCGGCTTTGATTTGAATACAGCGGCTCTCACCACATTGATGAACGTGGTGCAGCCTTCACGAACTCACGGAACGCTCATTCACTAAGTAAGAGGCCGGATGCCTGCAACTATAGAAATGCAAAACCTGACGGTGCGGCTGGGCAACAGGATCATCCTGAACCAGTTGAACGGCGCGCTGTCAGGTCGTTGTATTGGACTGCTGGGCCCGAACGGCTCGGGCAAATCAACCCTGATCAATACGCTGCTGGGATTTTATGAGCCTATCGCCGGCGCGGCGCGCATCTTTGGCAAAGAAGTTAAAAGCAATCTACGCAAGCTTCGCGCCATGATCGGGTACATGCCGGAAAGCGACGCATTTATCGCCGACATGACTGGCGTCCGCTTTGTCCGATACATGGCCGAACTGTCTGGCCTGCCACGCGGGGAAGCCATGGAGCGCGCCCACGAAGCTTTCTTTTATGTCGGTCTGGGTGAAGCGCGCTATCGCAAGCTTGGGACTTACTCTCTCGGTATGAAGCAGCTGGCGAAGCTCGCGCAGGCCATCGCTCATGGACCAAAGCTGGTGTTGCTGGATGAACCCACCAATGGTCTTGATCCTGAAGCGCGTATCCGCATGCTGCAACTGGTGCGCGAAATTCGCGATACCGGAGAAGTGAGCGTCCTAATCTCTTCTCATCTGCTCCGCGATATCGAAGAATGTTGCGATCAGGTATTGATCCTCAAAGACGGCCGCATTGCGGCGCTGTGCAATCTTGAAGAAGAGCGCAAAGCCAACCTGAAGTTTCTGGAACTGGAAGTCACGCAGGGCAATGGATTTTTGGAGTCCGTTCGTGGGCTGGGTTGCGAATGCGCCAGCTTTGGCGCTGGACGTGTCCGCATTGTTCTGCCAGACAACATCGATCTGCGCCAGATTTATCGCACTGCCGCGGAGCATGAAGTGCAGATCCGCCGCATGAATTACCGGAGAGACACGCTCGAAGACATCTTCCTCAAGGCGATGGCCGGAACACCGCAGGTAGCCTCAGCCGGGCCCCCAGACTGCGCCGGTTTTGCGCGGGATGGGGTGGAAGCACAACAAGGGAGCGCCAATGGCAGTCTATAAGCGCACATACAAGGCTTACCATGGACGGCTAACACCAGCGTGGTCACGCTTTACTGTCCTGACACGCTACGGCCTGTCGACATTGTTCGACTCACGACCATTTACCGCTTACACCGTTCTGTGTTTTTTGCCATTTCTTGGCGCGCTGGCGTACATATATGTTGTTCATAACGCCGCTGCCCAGGCGCTGCTGCGGATGGGCAATGCCATGCCCGGCACAGTGAACAATGATTTTTTTCTCGGCTTTCTTGGCTTTGAGGCAGGCATGGGGTTCATTCTTGCGGCGTGGGGCGGCCCAGGCATGATCACCAAGGATTTTGCCAACCATTCCGTGCAGCTATATCTCAGCCGGCCAATTTCGCGGACAGAGTATCTCGTCGGGAAAATTTCTGTTTTGGCAGCATTGCTTTCCTGCATCACGTGGGTTCCCGCTCTCATACTGTTTTTTGTCAAAGCTGAACTTCAGGGCCACGGCTGGCTCTGGGAAAATCTTTGGATGGCCGGTTCAATCATTCTCAGCTGCCTGATTTGGATCGCCATCATCTCGCTGATTTCCATGGCCGTGGCCGTGTGGGTAAAGTGGCGCATTGCCGCTACGGCTCTCATGCTTGGCATATTCTTTCTGCTGCCGGCCGTCGGGCAAATTCTGGACGCGATCCTGCGCACGCAATGGGGTAATCTGATCAACTTGACCCACATGATTACTCTGGTCTGGATGCGCCTCTTCCGCGAGAGCCAGGCTGAACTTCCTCCGGCCCTTAATGGTGTACCGCTATGGGCTGCGTGGGCTTCTCTGCTCTCAACGTGCGCTGCCTGTTTCTGGCTGCTTGATCGTAAGCTGCGCGCGCGAGAGGTGGAGCGCTCATGACTCCTACCGCGAACAGCAGCATCGTTTTTGAAAATGTGTCCAAATTTTATGGCGAAGTTCTTGGCGTGAACCGAGTGAACCTCACGCTGCCGCCGGGCGTTACCAGCCTGGTCGGCCCGAACGGATCAGGAAAGACCACGCTGATGAACCTTGTTACAGGATTGGTTCGTCCCACGCAGGGCCGCGTCAGCGTGTTGGGACTCACGCCGGACCAACCTGAAGAATTCTTTCGTCACGTGGGTTACTGCACGCAATTTGATTCTTTCCCCAAGGGTGTGACCGGTTTTGAATTTATTCAACAGTCATTGCGTCTGCGCGGAGTGAATGGTCCTGACGCAGCGCGACTGACCACTGAGGCAATTGATCGTGTCACCATGGGCGATGCCGCGCATCGCCGCGTTGCCGGATACAGCAAAGGAATGCGCCAGCGTATCCGGTTGGCCCAGGCCATTGCGCATCATCCCACAGTGCTTGTGCTCGATGAGCCGCTTAACGGACTTGATCCCATGGCGCGCTCGGAATCCATTGCCCTGTTTGAAGCGCTGGGGAAACAAGGCTTGCACGTCATTATCTCCAGCCACGTCTTGCACGAAGTGGATAAGATCTCCGATCAAGTTGTGCTCATGAGTTACGGTTACGTTGTAGCGGAAGGGCAGATTCATGGCGTTCGCACTGAAGTAAAAGAGCATCCTATGCAGATCCTTGTCCGCTGCGCCCAGCCCAGTTTGCTCGCTTCGCGGCTGTTCGCGCAGGACCACGTTGTAGAAGCCAAACTGAATAATGACGGCAAAGGCGTGCTGGTGCGCACCAAGGACGCCGACCAGTTTTACGAACTGCTCAACAAAATTGTGGTGGAAGAGGATTTTGCCGTGGATACTGTCGCCCCCAACGACGACGATGTGAACTCTGTCTATCAATACCTGATCGGCAGCGGAGGAGGCACCGTATGAGCACAGCAGCCATCGCGCGCCCGCGCAAGTCATTCAGCGAGCTTCCGTGGCAATTGTGGGCCACACAGCTTGCGGCAATCCTCCGCATTGAGATCAAAAAGACCCTGTGGATGCGCCGCAGTATTTGGATCTATCTGCTCGCATTTGCTCCCGCAGTCATGTTTGGTATCCATGCTCTTACCAGTCCCATGGGCCGCAATTGCAGTATTGAAGAAGACACACGCGTGCTGGCTTATACGTTCCAGATATTTTATTTGCGCGTTGGAATCTTTTTTGGCTGCATGGGGCTTTTTACATGGCTGTTTCGCGGCGAGATTGTGGAAAAAAGCCTGCATTATTATTTTCTCTCGCCCATTCGGCGTGAGCTGCTTGTAGCAGGGAAGTTTCTGGCCGGATTGATTACGACCTCTCTGATTTTTGGCGCCTCCGTGCTGCTCTGTTTCACTTTGGTGTATGGGCACTTTGGC
>JASLFF010000289.1 GCA_030150795.1 Terriglobales bacterium
AGTTGAGGTAACTTCCCACCTGATGCTTGCGGTAGGTCCGTCAGAAATGCCTGTGATTTCTGCCTCCCGAGGTCGTAATCATGATCGCGAAAATTTCTATACAAAAAACCGAGGAAAGAAAAGACGCCGGCACCGGCCAGGTCTTTCTTTTCTGCTGTGATTGAATAGATGACCATTTCGTCTTTTTCGTGCAGGTCCGCCGCTAACTCCAGAAGGAGTACAGTATCAATCCACGTATCCGCTCCGCTGCTGCCAATCAGGGCTGAGAGCTTGGCATATTCAGCCGCAAACTGCTTTTGCAGTTGCGTGCGCGCTGCCTGCAGATCGGCCACACTCGGCTGCAGGCGGGGCAGAAGAACCTGTATAACACTCTTTATATCTGAGACTTTCAGCGTGTGATTACTGAATAGAGTAAACAGTTCAGCCGCGCGCTGGTTCAGCAGGTTCACTGCAGAGTTAACCGATTCGGCTTCTATCCAATCCCGAAACCCGGCCTGATTGTAGATAGCTTGGATCAGCGCACCAAGCATGGGTTTGAAACTTGCCTCCTTACCAGTCATGCTGCTGAGCGACGGATCCAAAGGCGTGGGTGAGACAAACAAGTAAGATCGTGTCTCTGTCTGCTGATGATGATCGATTAAGTCAACCAGGTTCTTGGCCATGCCAAGAGGTTGGTTTTGAAACACTCCCCCATCTGTGTACGTGAAATCTCTTGGGGATTGTTGCCACGGGGCCAGAAATGGCCCCTGAAAATCCTGGAAATTACGGCTTAAAGAGCAGGCGCGGAACGCAAAAGGAAACGCCCCGCAGGCCACAGCAGACGTGAGAATTGGCGTCCAGGTAACCTGAGTGTCACTATTTGGGCCCAAGTTAAATAAGATCTGATCTTGAAAGCGTGTGTAGTTGAACGTCCCACCGCTTAGAAGGGGGCGTTGGTAATCTATTCCATTCAGGTTCGAGAGAGCCAGCCCCAACGAAATGGTGCCAGCAGGGTTGAGGGCAGGATGTTTTATCGCTGGAGGAGCAGCTGTCTGATAACGACCCAGCAGGAACTGATTGGCTATTTTCCTCACAAAGTCTGATGAAAGAATGGAGAAATCTGAAGACTCATTGGACCCGAGTGGAAGCAGGCCTTGGATATCCACTCCCGCCACCCACGCATTATAAAAAGGATTGTTATAGGGATCGCTTACCGGCCCCGTGTAGAGCAGCGTTTGCGATGCAATCGCGGCAGTCATCCCTCCGGCGGAAGCTCCTGTCAAAACGTCAATGTAGATTCTTTGGTCGGTCGAGGCCGTTTGGTTATGCTGGCTCAACGCATCGAAAACTTCGAAGAGAACTCCGGCTTCGAAGCTGCCGAGCGAAACTGCACCCGCAATCGTAATGGCGAGTCTATATGGCATCTTTCCCTCTTTTTGGCTTTTACTCTCTTTTTAACCGCACCCACCCAGGTCAGGCGCAATGTTTGGCAATAATAACGTCAAAAAGTAATCTACCCCTTCTTAGCGTCACGAAAACATATCCATGATTCGTTAAGTGCCTTCCTTTCGCCATCCTTAGAGCAAACGCCTTAGCACCGCGTTCGCAGCGTTTCCCTTCGTGCTATTCTGAAATTTCCATCATGCGTACTTTCTTTCTCATCCTCTGCCTGTTGATCCTTGTGCCCGTTGTGGCTCTCTATTCCATGTCTTCCACTCCAGTGGTGACGCTGCCGCCGTCGCTTACGGCACTAGGGCAATCCACTCCAATCACCATCAAGGTTAGCGATCCTCATGGCATTCGCAGCGCTGTCGCCACAGTGGAGCAAAATGGCTCCAGCTACAAAGTGTGGGAGATGGAGCAGCCTTCACATCGTTTGCGCTGGAAGGGCGGAGTGGCGGACGCTGTCTACACGTTCAATGCCGGGGCTAAAAGCACGCCGCAACTCAGAGACGGCAAAGCGCGCTTGATCGTAGAAGCCACGTCGAATGATTTTCGCGCAAAGACGGTCAGCAGCGAGCACGAAATTACGGTCGTGACGCGCCCACCATCCGTCAGCGTGGATTCAGACCAGCACTATCTTTATTTAGGCATGGCCGATCTGGCTACGTTCAACGTTTCCGGATATGCCAGCGAGTCTGGTGTACGCGTAGGCGACGAGAAGTTTCGCAGCTGGCCCATGCCCGGCGGCAAACCCGGACTCTTTTCACTATTCGCTTTTGCTTGGAACATGCCCGCCGGCACGCCTCCGCTGGTTTATGCCACCGATCCTGCCGGCAATGAAGTAACCGGACAGATGGTTTATCAGTTCCCAAAGAATGAACAGCCGAAATATCGGGTACGCGACCTTCAACTGGATGACAAGTTTGTCCAGAAGGTAGTAAACGAGCTTGATCCCAACGGATCAGGCGATCTGGTGGAGCGATTTGTGAAGATCAATAGTGAAATGCGTCGCGCCAACAACAAAACGCTGGCCGATCTTCGCCTGAAGACGGCGGATCATTTTCTCTGGTCGCAGCCGTTCAAGCAGCAATCCAATTCCAAGGTGGAAGCAAACTTTGCCGACGTGCGTAACTATATCTACCAGGGAAAGAATATCGACCAGCAGGTACATCTGGGCTACGATCTTTCCATTACGCAGCACGTAGGCGTGGAAGCCACAAATGACGGGCGCGTTGTTTATGCCGCGCCGCTCGGCATTTACGGCAACTGCATTGTGGTGGACCATGGCTATGGCTTGCAGTCGATCTACGGCCACCTGAGCGAGATTGCCGTGCATGAAGGCGATATGGTGAAGCGCGGCCAGATCATGGGCAAAAGCGGCATGACCGGAATGGCCGGAGGCGATCACATTCACTTCAGCATGCAGTTGGAAGGCATCCAGATTGATCCCAAGGAATGGTGGGACGCCCACTGGATCAAAGACCACATCGCCAAGCGCGTGGATTTGCCGGGATTCACAAATTAACGCTCAGCTTCGGAATAAATCACTCTGCCTCGACATAAAAACACCGCCGTTTCCCGGCGGTGCTTTTTGTTGAGTATGCGTTTTCACTACTGCGAGAGCAGCTTCACTCCGTGCGGCACCAGGTGCGGCGCTACGTAGGCATAGAACATCACAATCACGCCCACAATCGCGCCCAGGGCAATCGAGTGCCAAACCACGAAGCGGAAGATGAAACCTTCATTACCCACTTGGTTAGTGGCAGCCGTGGCCACGCAAATCGATTGCGCATCCACCATCTTGCCCATGACGCCGCCGGCGCTGTTGGCCGCCGTCATCAGCACAGGATCAAGGTTAAGTTGCTGTGCCGTGATCTTCTGCAAGCTGCCGAACAATGCGTTGGAAGAAGTGTCACTGCCGGTCAATGCCACACCCAGCCAGCCTAGGAACGTGCCGAAGAATGGATAGAACCATCCTGTATGAGTGAATGCCAGTCCCAAGACGGCATCACTCCCTGAGTATCGCGTCACAAATCCTAGGCCCAACATGGCAGAGATGGCTATCACCGCCCACCGCATGCGGAAAAGCGTATGTCCGAAAATCGTTAACAGCTTTACTGGATTGACGCCGCGAATTAGCCCGCCAATGATCGCCGCCAGAAAGCAGCCCGTGCCTGTTGCAGACAGCCAAATGAACGCGAACTTTGCGCCTTCCGGCGTAGGTTTAGGAACCACTGGTTGGGCTCGCGAGATTTTGTTGTGGATCGGTGTATCCCAGCCGTTGATGAGCTTGGTTTTTCCATCCGGGTTGTGAACGACGTTTCCGGCTGCATCCCGAGCCGCCCAGTTCGGCGTTGTGTGAATGTTCATCCAATCTTTCACCGGTTTGTAGCCCCAAAGGAAAACGAAAACAGAGAGAATCAGGAACGGCAACCACGCTTTGAACGTCTGTCCAAAGGTGTAAGAGTGAATTTCCGGTCCTGATCCGCCGGAAACGCTGGGAATGCCCTTCCCTGCCGATGTGACCATTATGTGCCCACCCTCATCCTCAAAGCGCCAGATCTTTTTGGGCTTCCAGAAGAGCAGGAAAACTACAGTGCAAAGCAGCGAGAACAGGCCCGCGGTAATGTCAACAAGGTTGCTGTCCATGCGGTTGGACCAGAAGAATTGCATGGAAGCAAAGGAAATTCCCACTACCAGTATGGCAGGAAAAACTTCAAACGTTTCCTTCCATGAAACCATCGCACGAACCAGCCAGAACGGGACAATGAG
>JASLFF010000755.1 GCA_030150795.1 Terriglobales bacterium
GTTTCAGCAAACTTATCTTCTTTCAATTGACGACGGGTATAACCTGGCACTTGAGAAACCTTTTCGGTGGGATAAGTGGCAATGAAACCTTGAGTTTAGCAAGAAATCAGCGTGATCGTCAAACGCGTCGGCCCGCCGGTAGTGGTATAGCTTGAATCGCCTCCCCGTAAATTGTTCGTCATCCCGACGACCGTAAAGCGAGCGAGCGCTGTCATCAGCGCGCGAGTAGGTCGGAGGGACCTTGTGTTTGCTTTCACAAAAAAACAAACTGTACCACTGCCGGCCTGCCCGAGCCGGCAAAGTCCCGCGTTTTTCTAACAGTGCATGATCGTTCATCGCTATGTTTTGTTCGATTGTGCAGCGCTTTAGAGAATTTATTTATTGCTCAAGAGAGAACAAACTCCGTCACAACCGTACTGAAAATAAGCACCATCGACTGAATAAATTGCCAGTAATTTCTTCTCATCTTGTTTGCCCTGGGCTGACGGATCTACAACCCCATCTCAGCGCCCGGCTTCCAACTTAATAAATACGCCATTCCATCAAATCGAAAATTATTAAGCGCTTGTGGGAAGTGGGGAGCCGGCGCTGAATGGGGCATCCATGCGCAAACTTGGTATCGCGATCGCCGTCGTCGTAGTTTTACTGGTCGCCGGGGCATTGATCGTGCCGCGCCTGATTGACGCGAATCAGTATCATGAACAAATTCAGTCTCAACTGGAAAAGCGGCTGGGAAGACAGGTCACGCTCGGGAAAATGGACCTGCGGCTCTTGCCCCTGGCCTTCGATGTGGAATCGCCCACGATTGCGGAAGATCCTCAGTTTGCTTCGAACCGTCCTTTCGCTGCTGCAGACAAGCTCGCCGTAAGCGTCGAGTTCTGGCCGCTGCTCCACAAAAAGGTGGAAATCAAGTCGCTTGAGTTGGATGGGCCGCACATTGAGTTGGTGCGAAACGAACAAGGCGTCTGGAACTTTGCCACGCTCGGCCATGAGTCCACGCCCGCGCCCAGCATTCCTGCCCCTGCGCCTGCGCCGGCCAAACCGACAACGCCGCGTGGCCGGTCTGCGCCTCAGCCCGCGCCTGCCCCCGCAACCAGCACCACAACACAGCCCAAAGAACCTGGCGCCCAAGTCTTGCTGGTGAAGCTGTTCATCAACGATGGCCATGTTGCGATTACAGATTTACAAAAGCACCAGCCGCGCGCCGTATACGATCACATTGATCTTTCACTGGACAACTTCGCTCCCAACAAGCAGTTCTCCCTCAAGCTCACCGCACATCTCCCGGGATCAGGCAAGGAAACCGTCATGCTGGAGGGCAAGGGCGGCCCCATCCAGCAGGCTGACATGTTGAGTACCCCGTTCGATGGCACCTTGCGTATGGACGAGGTTTCCACCGGATCGGCGCAGAAATTTTTGAATTCGCAGGCGCTCAACGGAATCGACTCCGTCTTGTCGGGCGACGCCAAGGTGACGAACTCTTCCGGAAAGCTTAGCTCGAGCGGATCTATCAAGTTGGACAACACGCGCATTCGCAAAGTAAACGTCGGCTATCCGATTACGCTGGATTATGACGTAACGGATGACCTCGGCAATGACGTGGTTCAGGTCCGCAAAGGCAACATCAAGCTGGGCGCAACGCCGGTAACGATTGCCGGCACCGTCAACAGCAAGCCCACGCCATCGCAAATTGATCTAAAGCTTACAGCTGCGAACGCATCGATTGTCGAAATGGCGCGGCTGGCCTCAGCTTTTGGCGTTGCCTTTGCTCCGGGCGCCGACGTAAAGGGCACGATCAATGCCGACCTCCAGGCCCGCGGGCCCGCGAACAAACCGGCCCTGAATGGGCAGATTTCCGCCAAAAATCTTGACATTAGCGGAAAAGACATTCCGCAACCGGTGCACGTGAATGACATTGAGCTTACGTTGACGCCGGATATGATCCGCTCCAATGAGTTTGCCGCCAGCGCGGGCTCAACCAACGTCAATGCGAACGTCACGCTTTCCAATTACAGCGGCAACAACAGCGCCATCAATGCCGCTGTGCGCGCACCCAATGCACGCCTTGGAGAAATCCTGAATATCGCCAGGGCCGCGGGCGTAAGTGCCGTGAATGGCGTCTCTGGAGATGGGACCCTCAGCTTCAATGTGCAGGCGCAAGGTCCTACGAAAAAAATGTCAGATCTCAACTTTTCCGGCACGGGAAAGATCAGCAATGCCAGCCTGAAGCTGCCCTCGCTCACTAAGCCGCTCCAGGTGCGAAACTCTGACATTCAGTTCAACAAAAATTCCGTTGTGTTGCAGAATGTTTCCGTTGGCCTGGGACAAGCGACTGCCAATGGCGCGGTGACGCTCACGAACTTTGAAGCGCCGGTAGTGCAATTCACGCTGAATGCCGGCGGCCCTCTGGGCGAAATTCTTGAACTTGCCAGGACCGCGGGCGTAAGCGCCGTTGAGGGTATTTCTGGCGACGGGAACCTGACTCTGGCTGTCAAAGGGCAAGGCCCGATCAAAAACATGTCGGCTCTCGACCTCTCCGGCACAGGAAAGATCAGCAATGCCAACCTGAAGCTGCCCTCGCTCACCAAACCGCTCCAGGTGCGAAACTCTGACATTCAATTCAGCAAGAATTCCATTGGACTGCAGAACGTCAATGCCGGCATCGGACAGACGAACGCCAACGGCACACTGGCGCTCAGGAATTTTGATGCGCCACAAGTCCAGTTCACACTGAACCTCGACAAGGTGAATGTCACTGAGCTGCAGCAGATATTCAACGCTGCGCCGGCTCAGCCGAAACGCGCAGCCGTGGAGCATGGCTTCTGGGCCATCGTGCCGAATGCTGAGGCGCAAGCGCCCGTCAATAACAATCCGCAACCCAGCCTGCTCACCAAAATGACCGGCGGCGGCGCCGTAACTATTGGCGTGATCCAGTATGACGACTTGCTTTTGAATAATGCCCATTCCAACGTGATACTCGATCACGGCGTGATCAAGATGAATCCCGTTACGGCGGATGTTTACAACGGGAAAGAAACTGGCGCCATCACCATTGACATGCGGCCGCCGCAACCCGTGTACAACGTGAATTTAAAGACCGACAAAGTCGACGCCAACAAATTGATCTCATCCGTCTCTGACGTGAAGCAGACAATCTACGGGTTGCTGGCCTCGAACGTGAACGCCACATTCAGTTCAAGTTCGGCAAGCAGCATTGCCCGCAGCCTGAATGGCAGCATGGCTATCAACCTCACCAATGGCAAGCTCATGAATATTAATCTGCTCCATGAGCTGGCATCCGTTGGAAAGTTCCTGGGCGGTAACTTTGATGCCGCGCAAAACTTCACCAATCTCGTCCAGCTGACCGGCAATTTTGACGTGAAGAACGGCGTAGCACAGACCAACAATCTGAATGCCGTAATCGACGGTGGCACGTTGGCGGCCGCTGGACTGGTGAATCTTGCTGACCAATCCCTCAATCTGCATGTGACAACAGTCCTGAAGAAGGAGCTGAGCCAGCAGGTAGGCGGCACACAAGTTGGCGGTTACATGAACACGGCCCTGGCCAACAATCAGGGCGAGCTCGTAATGCCTGTGATCATTACCGGAACGTTCCAACATCCGCGTGTTGCTCCCGACGTCCAGCAGATCGCGCAGATGAAACTCAAAAACATGCTGCCCAATACCAAAAATCCCGCCGAACTGACCACCGGGATACTGGGCGCCGTTCTTGGCGAGAAAAATCAGGGCGGCGCTCCCGGCCAGCCTGCGAACGGACAATCAAAAGGTGGCATCGGCGGCATTCTGGATGCGATTAGCGGGAAACAGCAACAGCAGAACCAGCAAAATCATCCACAGCAGAGCCCGGCGGTGGGGAACAATGAAGGCCAGCCTAACCAGCCGCAACAGCAGGAGCCGAATCAGCAACAAAATGCTCCCGCAGCTGGTACAAATCAGGGACAGGAGCAGCCGCAGCAGAGCCAGCCACAACAGCAGACCAGTCCTGCAGCGAGCGACAATCAGCCCCAGCAACCTACCGCTACGCCGACTCCTGCTGCTCCCAACCTTGGCGATGTGCTGAATCAGGTGCTCAACAGGAAGAAGAAAGAGGCCAGCCCAACGCCGACGCCACAGCAGCTGTAGTTGGCAATTAGCAATTTAGCAGTTGGCAATTGGCAGATCAAGGATGTGCGCGCATGGTTTTGTCGCGAAGATGGTCTGCTTGGAACAGATCAAGCGGTCCACCGATCACCCGATCACCAGATCTTAGGACGTGCCCCAGCCGCCGCCTCCGGGTGATTCGATCCTGACGCGATCACCTTTTTTCGCGCGCACGCTGGCTTTTCCCGGGAGTATTTCGGTTGCGCCATCCTGGCGGACAATTTGTGTTGACCCGGCGCGGCCATCTGCAGCGCCCTGCAATCCATAGGGTCCGCGGCTGCGACGATCCGCCAGCAGCGTCACTTCAGAGTCGGCCAGCAGCTCCACTTCGCGCACAATGCCATCCCCGCCGCGGAACTGACCTTCACCTCCGCTGCCCTTGCGCAAAGAATATTCCG
>JASLFF010000766.1 GCA_030150795.1 Terriglobales bacterium
GGCTCGACTCTGACAATCGACCTTTCGAACTCCGTTCCCACCAGCGCGGTGCATGCAGGTCCGTTCGTGGATCTAGGTATGGTTTCCGTGGTCATTGATCCCGGAGGCTCGAACATCGCCGTTAAGCCACCGCTGTTTTCCACGGCAGCGCAATACACGACCCAGTACCAAAATTTTGCGGGAATCTTCCAATTGGATTTGGGATCGAACGCCCAACTGGCAAGTCAAAAGGTCGTCGGTATTGGCATAACCGCTCCCTCGGCGGTGAACAGCGCCTTGAGCGGCATCGACGCCGGCCGCCTTAAGGAGGGATTGACGCTCGCCCAGATCGGCGTGACTCCGGTGGTGGTATCCGGGCCTACCCTGGCACTTTCTGAAAATACAGGCGCCATCTTCGTGGACGTTGACCTGAACTCCATTCGCCTGGAGAGTGGCGCTTCGCCATGGTCTACAGTCTCGGATTCGGGAACCGACATTACTTCGAACGGGCAGATTGTGCTTTGGGCCACACAATACGGCGTACCGGCCCCAAACCTCACCGTGAATCTCCAGGTTGCCCCGAACCAATACCAGTTTCCAGACCAGCAGGGGAATCCAAAAATTATCAGCAATGATCCTATGTCGGCGGTCTCCTGGCCTGCTTCCGTGGTGACGGATGCCAACGGTCGCGCATTGCTCAACTTTACCGCGAATGGTTTGCAGGCAAGTCAGAAGCCGGCGGAACGCGAGTTCGTGGACGGGCAGCTCTACTTGTTTTCCCATGACTACACCATGGACGGCGTGCAACCAATCACCTTGCTGGTCTTCGAGAACATTCCTTCGAACGCGAATCCAACGTGGTGGCAGGACGTATATCCGATCTTGTTTCAGTATGCGCGGCTCTATCCGTTTATGCGCAGCCTGATCGACCTGTCGGACTATTCGACCATGGCCAACTCCGGCATCGCCCGCAAGATCCAGGGTGCACTCTCGCTGCCTCTTACCGATGCGGCATATATGCCGGTAACGCGCGATCTCTCCGTTGGCAAGACCAACTTAATTCTCACTTGGATCAGGAACGGCATGCCCGAGGGCACCAAGCCGTCTACCGCATCTTAAATCCGTCTAAAGGAGACAGGCGCCATGCCCAGACACATAGCAAGATATGTAATCGCCGGTATTGTGTTGCTCATCGCTTCCACTGTTCTGTGCGGGGCGCAATCAACGCCCCAGTTCACAGTTTCAATGCAGCCGGTGACCATGACCGGGTTACCGTCCCTGCAGTCGTATGCGTGGGCGCAATCGGGCGGAAAATGGTTGTTGCTGGGAGGTCGCACCAACGGACTGCATTTGTTCGTGAAATCTACCAACCATGGCGCCACGGCGCCTCCCAACGCATTTCCAACCGCATCGGCAAATACGAATGCGTGGGTCATCGATCCAGTAAATCATAAGGTTTATTCCGAACCCTTACGGAGCGCCGGTCTCTCACCCACGATTGTGGCTCACCTTTCGGCCAACAATGCCCAGCGCGCCCAGAATGGCGACACGCTCTATGTCATCGGCGGCTACGGCTCTGACGGCTCGGGAAATATGATCACGTTTCCTTACGTCACTGCGATTCAAGTAAGCGAAGCAATTAAAGCCATCATGTACCACCGGCCCCTCACCGCTTACATTCAGCAGACGAATACATTTGTGGACTGTCCTCAGTTCGGATCAAATGCCTTCAATAGCTGTAAGCCCCAGCCGCCCACTTGCTCGCCTGGTCCGGATTATCAACAGTGCATCGTGCAGCAGCAGAACTATTGCCTGCAACAGCAGCAGCAGGCAATCACAAAGTGCTCCTCGCAGGTGCAAAGTGGTTCGGTCACCGGCCTACCGACGAATACGGGATACTATGCCAGGGTTACTGGCGGCGGAATGGCACAAGTCGGCAACTATTACTACCTGGTGATGGGCCAGGACTTCGAAGGATTGTATTCCACGGCCCAGGGCGACTATGGCAAGTGGCCTGTAAACCAGGTCTATACGCAACGAATCGCCGCCTTCTGGTTCACTCCCCCGCCCAACTTAAGCGCCGCGGTCCTGAAGGTACTGCAGCAGGACCCCAACGACCAAAGCGCACCCTACAACCGCCGCGATCTCAATGTGGTTCCGGAATTGAGCGCTTCGGGTGCGGAGAATATAGGCGTCTACGGAGGCGTCTTTGTGCCTGGGCAGGAAACTGCGTATCGTCAGCCGATCCTGATTGAGAATGCAGACAATCTCGCGCAGGTTTCGGCGACCGTGCAGACATATCAACAGATGATGAACCAGTATGAGTGCGCTCAGTTGCCAATGGCGGACCAGGCTACCGGCAATATGATCCAGGTTTTCTTCGGCGGCATCAGCCTTTACTATCTGGACTACAAGACCATGAAGTTCAGGATGGATGAAGGATTGCCGTTCATCAGAGACATCTCCACTGTGATCCATGGTTCGAACGGATGGTCGGAGTTTGTTCGCAGTGAACCATTGCCGGCGCTCATGGGGACTGATGCCACGTTTATCCCGAACCCGGCGGTTGCGGTTGCGCCCAATGGCGTAGTGCTTTTGAACAAGATTCAAGGCCGAACGCTGGTGGGATGGGTCTTTGGCGGAATCCTGGCCACGGCAGCGCGTACGGAAGGGACAACTCCACCTACGCATGCATCGAACGCACTCTATGAGGTTTGGGTGACGCCCGGCGCGCCTCCCGCGGACTATTGGATACCGGCTGTTGCGCCAATGCCCACTGCCGCTACGCCACCTCCAAAGCCGAAACCTTGATTTTCTGTCCACCAAAGACCGCTAAGGGACATACGGAAAAGGCTTTGATTCTCTTGCCGTGGCCTGTCGGGTGCGAGCCGACAGGTCGTGACGTAAGCTCGACGCGCGTTTACTGCGGAGTTCGAATTAATTGTTAATGACCCGGAAGATTCTCCAGGGATCTTTGTGAGAGTCGCGGCGAAGAAGCCAGCAGTTTACTCCCACCACATCTGGCTGGAGAGTATATTTCCCAATGGTATAAAAGCGATTATCGCCCAATGAGATATATTCCCAGTTTTCGTAGTCCATTACGAGAAGGTTGTGCTCCTTACCCGTGGATCCGTGGTAGGCGTCATAGATTCCGTTGAAGTAAGCCTGACGCCCATAAATCAGCCCCGATGAATCCTTGGATTCCTGGGCATTGGCGATTCCAATATCCTCGGTCGCCAGATCTTTCATGTCTTCGAATTTCTGGGCTGCGTACAGCTCGTTCCAGCGCTTGACAAACTGTTTCAACTGCTTGACTGACTGATGGGTTTCTCCGCTTGTCATCTATTCCTTCCTCCTAGAGCTTCGCCCGCCTGTGCTTGGTCAGTTCACGTACCGACATTGACGATCTGGATTTCGCGCGCCATCGAAAACCCCGTCTACCTGAATTAGGATGCGGAAGTAACCGGGCCCCTGTTCCGGCCCGGTCATGTTTGTCTTAGACGATCCGCCGTTCTATCTCAGTGATGCTGCATGGTGGTGTTGGGCACAACTTCAACCAACTCCATCATGCCCCGATCTTCGTGGGCCAGAATGTGACAGTGGAGCACATATTGGCCAGTGAAGTCGGAAAAGCGGGTGCGCATCTTAAAGTAACCGGGAATCGTGAGCGTGCAGGCGGGTGTGGCGGCCGGGTTGCATTGCACGTATGGCTGAACAGCCGGTGGCAGGCTCGTCAATGACGGCGCGCCAATCGTGCAAGTGGATGACGCACCAGAGCCAGTGCATTGCACGTATTGCTGATACTGTTGAAATGCCGGTGGCAGAGTCACAGGGCCGGGCAACAGCCGCAATGCCGTGGGAATGGCAAATACGTCCCACCAGACGAAAGGCCCCGTGGGTGGATTGCACGGCGCCCAAGTTGTCGGGTCCAGCGGATTGACGTAACAGGGCGAGCTGGGATTTGACCAGTTGGTGACCGCCGACGGATTGAACACCTCTGTGACCTGGAACGGGTTGATATGGATATGGAATGGGTGCCAGGGGTTAGGGCCGGGTGCCAGGTCGGTGAAGTTCATGACCTTCCATTCTTCCACGGTATCCAGGAGCATGGCCTGGTCCACTCGCTCGTCACTGAACTGCACGTCATTAATATAGTGGCTGTTGGTGGGCGGAGCATTTTTCGGTGTTCCCGGCGTCATATCCGGCGGCGGGTTTGGATTAACAACAGCAGGTGGCGGCGCTGAAGTGGGAGCTGCTGTAGTGGAATTCGGGACGCTATTGAACACCAGCTCGCGCCGAATACGGACTTCGCTGGGTTGAATATCGGCAAGGAAGCGCGGGATTGGCATTTGTCCGGCGTGCGTGGGCCCGATATTTTTCCACGTGACACTGCCGTCCGTAATGGTGGCGCCCTGGGTCTGGGCATTCTGGAACAGGGGAGTGGAGTTGCCCGTAGTGCCAGAAGTCGTGGCCTGGAAGAAGTATCCTCCGGGGTTATTGGCCAGCGGCAGGACTACTGCGTTGGCGGCTGTCTGTGTGCCTGCAATCCAGTATGCGCTGTAGTTGGTTGCGGTAAGCAGCTTCTGGGCAGGGGAAACTGCGGTGCCCTGAACATTGATGCTGAGCAGGGGACCATATGCGTCACCCGCGGGATCGCTGCCGGCCGTGCAGTTGGCGGAAGGCGAAGCGGGTGGCGCGAGGGCTCCTAGAAACGCATTCACCGTAACGGTGCCTGATGCGGAAGCTGGTACTTGCACCAGCAAGTCAGCCCGATTGCCGGCAGCCAGGCTCACCGGCTGATTGGTTGAGACATTTTGAAACGCGAGTTGAACGCCATCCTGTGCGATCTGCTGCCAATTCACACCAGCCGGCGGACACAACGTGACCAGGTCGCGAGAAGCAGAATTCACGATCCGCCACAACTGGACCTGGCCTGGCTGCATGGCCACTAAAGGCGTGAGCCGCCCGTTGACAGAGAGAGCGGCCGGCCCCGGAAAATTCGGCGGAGTCACGACCTTCTTCAGATTGGGCGCCACGCTCAACTGCTGAATTACCATCACTTGCTGTTGCAGGTTATTTTTCTGGCCGGTTTGGCCGTAGATGCTGTTTAGCCAATCGTCATAGCTGCCTTCAATAATCAGCGCGCCGGTCATTCCGTTGGCGACGTTGATGTTGGTGGAACCGTGCTTGTGCGCGTGATACCAGTGCGTGCCCGGCGCCTGGCCCATCTTGACTCCGCCCTTGTTATAGTCTGGCAGCCGGAAGCAATACGGAAATGCGCCATAGTAGTACTGCGGCCAGCCGTTTGCCTGGATCACCCTATTGTTGCTTTGCCACAGCGAATACGGGGTTTTGTGAGCCGCGTCGTATTTTCCTATCAGGCCGCTTTCCGGTGTTTTTGGATTTCCCATCTGTAATGTTGCGAACAAACCAAACCAGTTCGATGAAGAAGTTGGTGGCCAGTTCGATGGAGTCCCGTCCTTTGCGCACCATGTGAAAAAGCCCGCAACCGTCGGCGTCGCCGGCGTGCTTCCATTCGGGTTGGCAAGAATCTGCAACAGCACATTGTCCCCGGTAGTGCTGGGAGTGGTGTGGGTGCCGTGGAAATGAATATTGGTGGTAGTGGATGAGTGTATGCAGTCAGGAAAGGTGTCTGACCCCGGATAGCCATTCGAACTTATGTCGCACTGAGCAAGGTCTTGAGAGTTAGAGAAATCCTGGGGATTGATCTGGTTCAGAAACAGGATCTGTACCTGGTCACCCACACGCGCCCGAAGCGTGGGTCCGGGGATGGGCTCTTGCGCGCCGATTGAGTTTTGCGTGAGCCAATTCGTCCACCAACTGGAACCCTGGCTCTGCGGATATCCCCAGTAATAGCGCATGGTTGTCGCGTTGCATGGTGGGGCGCCGCTAATCGGCCACAGGTTTCTTGATTGGTCCGCGCTAAGGATTACCGCTTGCAACGTCCCATTCGAGTGCTTGATTTCAGGAATTGGAACCAGGCTTGTTCCCACACCCGCGCACTCAGCGGGTTGCGCGTTTGGCTGGGCCAGCGCGGCCGTCCGCGAGGCGCGCCCTCTTCTTGATCCGGGTTGATGTGTTGCACCAGCAGGCGGCGTCTGTGGGTTCTGTGCCAGCGCGGTATACGCCAGGACCATCATGATGATGGAGACGCATACCGACCGTCGTAGTGTCTGCAAGCGGCCACAACTCGGCTCAAGATTCGCCTTCCTGAACTCTAATGTCAATGTATTGCATCCACTCTGATTCTTCATGTCACCATCCTCCGCTAATCGCTGTAGGAAGTTGTCTTCAGTGCCGCATGGCTCTTTGCATCTGGAACGATGCGCGGCGACTCATCGTTCTTAGTCACGGCAGGCTGCTAACCAGAGTGATCGTCCCTCTTTCGCTGGTTCTGTGAGGGTGGACCTTGCAGCAGTAATAAATCGTTTGCGGTGGGGGCGGGGGTGCAGGTGGTAAAGGTGCTTGGGGCGTTGCATAGTCGCCGGAAGTCTCGCCCGGTGGGACCGGAGCCGGAAACCAGCCGGGAGTCTGTGGGTTGTAATTGGAATCTGTTGGCCAAGGCCAATGGTTTTCCTTTGTTTGATTGTTCCAGAACACGAGATCGCCAAGCAAAGCTGTCTGCGGTGAGGGTGAAAAACTCGTGGTTCCGTCTGGGTTCAAAATGATTTGAATTGCCGGTGTTGACATCCCGAATCCTCCTTGAGGTTTATGCCGCTGGACAGGAACTCCTAAAATCCGCTTTCACGGACTCTTCACGGTTATACGACACGCATGGGCCGCAATGACGCGGATCACTCAAATTTCCCGGATAATGGTTTCGTGGCAACCTATTCTCTTTCGATATCTCAAGTCAGTGTAAATTAGCTTCCAAATTGGGGAAAAGAATCTCCTCTTGAGTCCCAAAACGGAACTTACAGATGCAGATATAAATGACTCGCAGCGGGGCGGTGGAAACGATTATCGAATTTACTCATCATTGCGCTAATCAGCAGCCAGTGAGGAGATTTAAAGCTGCATCAGGTTCGTTGCCGCCGCTTTTCAAGCATCACGCAACCGGGTGTATGATCAGACCGTCTTCGGCGCAAAATTTTGGGAAATCCGGTTCAAGACTGACTGGAACCGGCCGGCCAGCGCCGCGGCGGAAAGGAAGTTGCGATGAGTGGAAAATCCAAACCTGCTGAACTGAGCATCGTCGGCACGTGGGCTCTGGTGGAGGCATGGGACATTGGAGACGATCCGAAACAGCCAACCAAGAAAACCTATCCCTGGGGTAATCCCCCGGCCGGGTACTGGGTGTATGACCGCAGTGGTCATTTCAGTCTGATGATTTCGCAAAACCCGCCGTTGGCAATCCCCACAGGTCCTTTTCCCGATGCGGACGCACCCAATCAGCCAAGTTGGCTGAGTCCAGCCGCGCCCTGGAAGGCACCGTATGACCTACTCATTGAGACCTTTTCAACGGCCTCTCCTTACGCCTATTTTGGTACTTATACGGTTCAACTGGATAGCAAGAAGCCGCACCTCGGAGGCACCATCAATCACAACGTGTTTTCCGATGTGATGCGCGCCTACACGGGAACGGTGCAAGCGAGGCCATTTTTGTTTGACGGCCCCGATTATCTTAACGTCGGAACGCCGGGGCAGTATTTGCGGCGGCTCAAGCGCCTGACTTAAGACGGTGATCGGTGCAATCCGCACCGCCATGAACTTCGCCTAAAGTTTCCTCAGCCACGGCCGCAAACTGTTTCTTCCGACGCGCAGGAGGCGCTTTCCGGTGCGTGGCTGGTCTTACTCGCGTTGGGCCTCGCTTATAACGAATAAATGAACACCGTTCCTCCAGCTCCTACTACCACATAGTTTCCGTAAATGGCCGGTCCAAGGATAAATTGTCCACTCGGAAGCCCTGGGGCTGTCCACAAGCAGAGTCCACAGTTGACGTCCATTGCGTACATCGCGGACTTGTCGGTTGAGACAAACACCACGTCATTGACTACGGCAGGCGAACTGCATCCAGCCTCGGCGGTTGTGTACATGGGAGGCGCCGGAAAAATGTATTTCGCGACCGGATGTCCGCTTATGGTATGGTTCGCGGTGGGCCAAGCGTCATTGAGAGTGTTCCAATCCAGCGCCCGCATGAAGGGCGTGGTTGGGATATCTCCAATTCCTCCGTAGCCGCCCACACCGACAAACAAGCGGCCGAGACCGTAATGCACAGCGGCTGTGCCAAATACGCCAAAATAGTTTTCGCCACCGCCCGCGCCGCCGACATCGACGTTGGGGAGCGGTCCTCCGGTCATGGCGTCTCTCGGCAGTGCATTCCGCATATTCAATTTGGCCATGGTGTTAGCGTCCAGGACCATAAAAGCGCCGCTTTTGCTGCCGATCGCCAGCACCCTTTGCGTACCGCGATTAAACAGCGTTGG
>JASLFF010000772.1 GCA_030150795.1 Terriglobales bacterium
CGAGCTTCATCCAGGATCTTCTGCGGCAGAGTCGCAACTTTCTCTTTGACTTTTTTTACCAGGTCATTACGCGCCTGTATTTCCAGTTCTTCGCGGATTGGGTTTTCCGGCGGCAATTTGTCCTGCACTTTCACGCCTTCGGTATCCTCGGGTTTCACATTATCCAGTACCACGAATGTCTTTGTGTCGTTCCGGTTGACAGGCACTGTGGGTTCTATCAACGTGTTGGCCTTGTCAATGATACGAAAGCCGAGTTCGACGACTGAATTCATGCTATAGGTGGTTTTGGTGTAGTTATAGGGCAGAATTGTGTCTTCTGATATTTGTGGTTGCAATGAATCTCGCTTATTGCGCGCATCTTCCAGTTTCTTGTTGGCGGCAGCCAGGGCTGTTCGCGCTTCGTCAATTTCTTTCTTCTTGTTTCGCCCCACGGCGGAACTCATCACCTGATCGGCGTCCTTCTGCTCTTTTTGGGCTGTCTCCAATTCGCGATCTGCCTTTACCCAATCCGGGTTCTGCACATTGCGAGGAATGGATCTGAATTTTGACTGCAAGGTATCAATGTGCGGAACTGTAACTACCTTGTCCTGGTTTATCTCTCCCACGATTACGAAATTGGGAGGAATAATAGAAGGAGAATCTTTGCGGCTTACCACAATGCCGGAATTTTCCAGAGACACAGCAATCGCATCGGCCAACTGGTCGGCATAACCTGCCGCTTCGCGCCGCGAAGTCTGATCACGAAACTCAATTCCAATTGAAAGATGAGAATGAATTTTGAACTGAGACTGGTAGCGGTTCTTCTGGTCCCTGACCGGTTCCAGGTCAGCTTTGTACTGCTTGGCCGCATCAAGAAAGTACCACCCCAGTCCTATTCCAGAGGCATTGGGCTTTTCCAGATATCGCTTGGCCTGCTCAAGATAGTATCCACTGATCTTGTCTGATAGCAGATCAAGTTTCAACTGGACGTTGGTTTCGGTAGCCAAAGGAGCAGCCCGATATAAAAGACTGTACGCTTCCCGGACAGAATCCTCGTCAGATCGGCCTTTGATGGGAATGTGCAATTCCTGAAGCTTTTGTGCGCGTTGAAAAGCGGCAGTCACAAAATTCTGGCGCAGATTATTGCGCTCATTTTCCACCAGCGCACGCTGGCTTTCCGGCAGCTTGTCCAACTCCAGGTAGGCTTGAATGAAATTCTGCTGGTCAGCAAAAGACTTGCTTTGCTCAACAGCCTTATCAGCCGCGGCGCGATCACGCGATGCGACGAACTGGTTTTCGGCATTTTTTAACGCATCTGCAGCGCTAGCGCTGGGCTTGATTTCGCCCGCCCGACGATATTCTGCCGCAGCTTCTTCCCAGTTCTGCTGTCCTTCAGCCGCTTTCGCGCGTCCAAAGTGATCGTCATAGTCGGAGTCGATGACCGACTTTATCAGGGGCACTTCACCGGCGAATGCCAGATATGGATTTATAGCTTTGTACGCTTCATCGTAATTCTTTTTATTCAATGAAGCTTCTGCATTGCCCAATGCTGTAGAGATTATGGCAGCATCAGCATCGAGTTCTTTCTTGAGCGCAAGAGCGGGATCGAACTTGGAATTCACCGTTATGACCTGCTCGTTATGCTTTTGTGCTTCGGTAAGGTTGAGGTATCCGGCGGAATGAGAGGAAAGGGCTTGCCGATAAGCCTGAAGTTTGGCACGGTCTACATCGACAAGCTTAACTAGTTCGGCGCGAACACGTTCCAACAGATCGCGCGCGGCGGAAAACCCATCAATGACCTTAAGGGATTGTTCACCTTCTTTTTGTGCTTCCCTCAGTTGAGTCAGATCAGACCTATTCTCTGAAACGGACTTGCCATACGCGGCAAGGGCTACTTGTCCGGCGTTGGCATAAAGTGTTGCCAGGGAGTTCTTGGCGTCGGCTGTATGCGGTGATGCGGAAAACTGTCTGAGATATTCATTCCAGCCTTCGATAGAATTTCCGCGCAGGGCCCGCAGATATTCAGCGTTTTCAATGTTCAGGGTTGCGACAAAAACCAGCCGCACACCTGCCTTAAATTGAGGGATTTCTCCGCCTTGTTTGGCTGCCGAGGATGAAACAACGGAACCCTGAAGCGTCGCTGTGCTGGCGGCCTCTGCCGCAGTGTATTCGGCCTTACTATCAAAATTGAGGCTCCCTGGAACTACACATATTGATGTACTTTCTGCAAGCAGCATCAAGCGTCCATCAGAGGTTCTTTCCAAGGATTTTGCAGTCCGCAGCGAAACCTTTGGCAATTTTCCATAAGTCTTTTTACTGATTTTCGGCGTCCCTTCGCAGCTACGCAGCTCGGTTTTTCCATTGATAGTTAATCCTGCAATTTGTGCGTAGGCTGCGCCTTTGGCATCGTCATAAAGAGCCACTGCATTCACTGGCACGTCTTTAGGCTGGGCCGAACCAATGGCTAGAACGACGAACAAGATGATTCTTAATGACTTAGGAGATAAGCCATGCGGAGGAAGCCAGCGATTAAAGTGGGGTGAGAGGGTCATCTTAAAAGAAATTCCTAGAAAAGAGTAAAAACAAGGGCTATTTTGGTGCTAAGTAAGTTAGAATAACTCCCGGTCGGAGTCAAGCACAGAGGCCGCTGAAGCTTGACGAGACCGCAAGAAACTGGTTTGCACACTTCATGTGTGAGCCCTAATCTTTTGCGGTCGCGCATGCCCTCTACGCTTGTCCCGTAATCAGTTCCATCTCACCAGGAAAACAGAATGTCGTCCCTACAACCGATGCAGGAACCGGCGGATGGCGCGAATGCGTACCAAGGGGTAAACCTTAGAATGACGCTTATTGCCGCGCGTCTCTATTTACGCAAAAACGATACCGGGAGTTTGACTAGGTTTGTGTGGGAGCCCGCGGGACCCGTCGGGGATATCTTCAGCCGGGTTGCCGCTGAAAATAATGGCAGAGTGGCCCCTGCAGCGGAAGGCCTGACCCTGATGGAGTTTGATGATCCTCAACAAGCGCTTAATGCGGCAAAGAGTTTGCAAGAGCAATTACGTTTTTTTCAAGTAGAAAAAGCACCAGATGAGGACCTGATCGCGACAGTCGTGGTGCGCTCATGGGAGAGTGACGAGCTTCCTTCGGCGGAACTGCTGGCTGCAATGGAACATGCTGTTGAGACTACCGAACCCGGACAAATATCCGTTAGCGAGGATACTTGCGACATCGGCAAACGCGTACCTTCCGTGGATATGAATGAGGCATCGACGCCTCCTGTGGAGAATGGCAACCTTACGGAACCAGCCAGCCAACAGGGATCGGAGAATGAAGAAGGGAACTACCAGGATGATGCGCAGAGTGCTCCCGCAGTCGCAGAAACAACCCTGCCTCGCCATGCCAGGTACGAGATTATCGCGGAGATCGGTCGAGGCGCCATGGGCGTGGTGTACAAAGCACATGACAAGTCCATCGGTCGCATTGTGGCATTGAAAACGATCCCGGTAGACAGCCGCGACATGGGTCGAACTGAATTGAGGGAGCGGCTTCAGCGCGAGGCCAAGGCTGCCGGTAGTCTGGATCATCCCAACATCATCACAATCTATGATGTGGGCGAAGAAGACGACCTGGTGTACCTGAGCATGCAGTTTGTTGAGGGAGAAACGTTCTCCTCGGTGCTGG
>JASLFF010000017.1 GCA_030150795.1 Terriglobales bacterium
GTATGACGTTTCCTTCTACCTGACCGCGCCTCAGAACGCCCAGGCGCTCGAATTTGACAACAACCAGGCTAACGGAAGCCGCCGCTGGATCTTCGGCACGCAGTGCAACATCGCCGCCGGCCAATGGGACGTTTGGGGCAACGCCAATGGCAACTGGATTCACACCGGAATCCACTGCTCCATGCCCACGGCCTACCAATGGCACCATCTCACCTGGGAATTCAAGCGCAACGGCAACTATGTTGACTACATTGCCCTTACGATTGACGGCGTGAAGCATTACGTCAACCGCAATTACACCTCAAGAGCCTCCGGCGTGAACGAGCTGAATGTGGCAGTCCAGCTCGATCTCAAGGGCAACCACGCCGCTTACAAAGAGTGGGTTGATAACGTGACGCTCACCTACTGGTGAGACAAGTTTGTTCCTGTCGGCTCCGCTCCCGGGTTTCAGGCCCGGGAGCTTTTTTACGTCCGATAAAATAAAATTCCCCTTTTATTCGCCATTATGATAAAAATATATTTGGTTCCCTGATCCGGGGAAATCCAACCGCACTTACACTAAAAACTGGAGTCTCTTTTAAAGAGGCTGACGCATGGAGATAAGAATGGCCGATGAAAGACAGGAAAAAACCAGGGCGATAGATCTAGCGCTCTCTCAAATAGAAAAGCAGTTTGGCAAAGGGTCCATTATGCGGCTGGGGAGCAAAGAGGCAATTGTCCCCATCGCGGTGATTTCTACGGGCTCCATCTCCTTTGACGCCGCTTTGGGAGTAGGCGGCTTTCCCCGCGGACGTGTGATTGAGATTTTTGGCCCGGAATCCAGCGGCAAGACCACTGTCGCCTTGCAGGTAATCGCTGAAGCGCAGAAGACAGGCGGCATGGCGGCCTTTGTTGACGCTGAGCACGCTCTCGATCCCATTTATGCCAGAAAGCTCGGCGTGGACGTGGATAACCTGCTGGTGGCCCAGCCGGATTACGGCGAGCAGGCCCTGGAAATCGCCGAAGCTCTGGTCCGCTCCAATGCCATTGACGTGTTGGTGGTCGATTCCGTGGCGGCGCTGGTGCCCAAAGCTGAACTGGAAGGCGAAATGGGTGACAGCCACATGGGTCTGCAGGCCCGTTTGATGTCACAGGCGCTGCGCAAGCTGACGGGAATTGTTTCCAAGTCGCGTACCTGCCTGATCTTCATCAACCAGATCCGCGAGAAGATCGGAGTGATGTTCGGCAATCCTGAGACAACCACGGGTGGCCGGGCACTCAAGTTTTATTCGTCTGTGCGTGTCGATATTCGCCGCATTGGCGCTATCAAAGATGGTGACGCAGTAGTTGGCAATAGGACCAAAATCAAAGTGGTGAAGAACAAGACCGCCGCTCCATTCCGCGAAGCCGAATTTGACATCATGTATGGCGAAGGCATTTCCCGCGAAGGCGACCTGCTTGATCTGGGCGTGGCCAAGGAAATCGTGGAGAAGTCCGGGGCCTGGTTCAGCTACAAAGGCGAACGCATTGGCCAGGGACGCGAGAACGTGAAGCAGTTCCTGAAAGATAACAAAGACATGATGGCCAAGCTGGAAGCTGAACTCAGGAAAGAGCTGGGCTTGCATATCGTGGCGCAGGAACCGCCCGCGCCTTCAGTAGAGCAAAAGCAGGCGGCGGCAGCCCACGCCAAGATGCCGGCAAGGCGATAGTGCGGTTTCATGGTGTTATCCTGTGTCTTAGGAGCTCCTGATGGAACCAGTTGTCCGCAGCCTGATTTTGAAAGGCTTCCGAAGCGTTCGGGCCGGCCAGATTGTGTTCGATAACCCAACGTTCCTCGTCGGGCGAAATGGTTCAGGCAAGAGCAATATTGCTGACGCCTTCGCGTTTCTGGCGGAAGCGATGACCTTGCCGCTTCAAGAGGTGATTGACCGGAGAGGCGGAATTGAGAGCGTTTTAACAAAAAACTCTGAAACCAACTTGGGGATCGCTGTTGATCTGGATCTCCCAGAAGCAGCTAAAACGCTCACCACCAATTGGATGGTCGGTCCAGTGAGCGCTCATTATGCATTTGAGGCAAAGGCTTTGCCGGATTACAAGCTCGAAATTATTCGAGAGCAGAGCGTCATTACATTGGCCAATGGAACAAAGCAATGGTTCAATAGGGAGCAGAATACCCTCACGGCGAATGTAGACCCTCTAACCGGGCTCAATTCAGGTTGGCTCGTATCCTCCAATCTGGCTATGCCTCTTATCAACAATTTGTTTCCTTTTCACCTTGTGGGGCGCATATTGCAGGCAATGAGGGTGTACGCGATTGAACCAGCAAAGCTGCGCGATATGCAAGACCCGGACAGCGGAACCAGTTTGCGCAGCGACGGTGCAAATGCAGCAAGCGTTTTCGAGGCGATAGAGCGCGGATCTCCTGAAGACGTTCAGCGCATAGGGGAGTTTCTTTCCGCGATTGTTCCGAACACTAAAATAGTAGATATCGTTCAACACGGAAAGAAGCTTGCTTTGGAGTTTACGCAAGAATGGGACGGCGCTAAGAAATTAGACTTCGAAGCTTTTAGTATGTCCGATGGAACGTTGAGGGCTTTTGGATTGCTGTTGGCCGTTTTCCAGCGCACTACTCCGTCCTTGATCGTGGTCGAGGAGCCTGAAGCTTCGCTGCATCCGGCTGCTACAGGAGTTATCCTGGACGTGCTGAGGCAGGCTTCGCAGAAAATGCAAGTCGTAGTAAGCACCCACAGTCCGGAAATACTGGATGCCAAGTGGATTGAAGACAAGCATCTTCGCGTGGTGCATTGGGAGAAGGGCGTTACCTCGATTTCACGAGTTTCGGAGATGTCCCGTAAGGCATTGCAGGATCATTTGATGCAGGCGGGCGAGTTGATGCGCTCCGAGGCACTTGAACCGGGTCCTTTATTCGAAGATGCTCCCGAAAAACAAGCAAATCTCTTCGAGGAAGTTATTTGATCCTCCAGCCGATTGTGGAAGGATACGGCGAGGTGGATGCCGTTCCTGTCCTTCTCGGGCGCTTACAGGTCGAACTTGGGATTTACGATTTCCAAATTGCGCGCCCCATCCGGCGAAAACTGTCTCAATTAACCACAGAAGAGGAAGTGCGTAAGTCTGTACGACTTGCGCTTGGAGTACCTGAATGTGGTGGAATTCTGATTCTGTTTGACAGTGATGATGCCTGCCCGAAGGATTTTGGGCCAAAGGTTAAAGCATGGGCCCAAGCTGAAGCAGGAAACATACGGTGCGAGGTCGTAATGGCGCATCGCGAATACGAAGCTTGGTTTATTGCTGCAATCGAATCCTTAAGAGGGTTTCGGCGGGTGAAGCCGGATGCAATGTCACACCCGACGCCAGAGACTATAAGGGATTGTAAGAGTGCTCTTGAAGATCGAATGGAGGCTGGCGCTTCTTATTCTCCGCGTGTAGATCAAGCTGCTTTCAGTGCTCGCATCGATTTAAGGCAGGCCCATCTCTCCTGTAGATCATTTCGGCGTCTTACTAGGGCATTCGGACAATTAGCACAAGCCGCGGGGGTTCAGCTTCCGGCATGGCCACCGACGAAATGGCTGTGACTTAAGTTGCTTCCTGCCTTCCTCTTTTTTGCCGCCATAATTATGGCAGCAAGCCATACACATCCAACTGATTTGCGGTTCCAACGTAAACGTGACCGTTGGCGACGGTGGGAGATGTAAATTTCAGGGCGTTTCCGGCCTTATCGCGCGTACCCGCCTGAGTGCTGTTGTACAGCTCTGTTAATGTCGAGCCGTCGTAGGCATGCAGCACTGCCGGTCCCGGCGTGTTAATGGTTCCGTCTGGAGTACCCCCCGCGTAGGCGTGCAGATCCAATGCCCACACCACGGAACTGCTTCCGTTGGTTGAGATCATTGGAGAGGTTCCCGGATAAAGAAAGACATTGCTGGTCTGCGCCGTAGGAGCGCTCGAGAGCAATCCGCTTGAGAACGTGAACAACTCCAGCGGCTCATTCACCTCGCCAAAATAGATGGAAGAGCCAAGCGCTACCGGGGTAGCAAATAAGCCATTGGTGGGTTCGGGATTACCCAGAGCAACCGTCTCCACGTTGCTGTTGGCGGAGGGATTGAATTTTCCCATGCTGGAGCGATTCACCAGGTAAATCTTCCCGTCTTTGCCGCCCACTACAACCAGATTAGGAGCCACGGCCCCGGTCTGAGTTGGCGGGAGAATTGGGCCGCCTGCACCTAAATCCAAATCATTTGTCGTCAGGTCGGCGGTGTTCGATGGGGTAAAGTAATCTTCCACAACAAGCGCTCCGGCTTGCAATGCCAGCTTCAGCACGGTGTTGCCGGCATCTCGTCCTCCGGTGTTAAGGTCGAAAGGACCATTTCCGGTCGCAACATAAATATTGCCAGAAGGATCAGCCGCTGGCCCATCTCCACTCTGCCAGATGGCTGAAGCGCCTTTATCAGGGCTGGTGCAGAAGATCGCCACCTGATGCAACACTCCGGTTCCGGAGGCGCTGTAGGCAAACAGCCATCCGTTATAGGGAAGCTGGTCGCCATTGGAGCCATATGCGATGTAAACATTGCCGTTGAGAAGCAGCAGGGCAGGCCGCTGCAAATGTTGTTTGGGAACAAACGGCACCCGGCCGTTTACGGAAATCGCAGGGTATGTCCCTGGCACCGAACCCTGAATTTTTATCGGACCGCCAAACTTTTCTGCCCCGCTCGTAAGGCTGAGCGCGTGCAACCGATGAACAATGCTTCCATTTTCACTGGTTGAAACAGCCACATACAGCGTGCCGGTCGAGGTATCAATGACAGGGGTACTGCTGATGCTGATTTCCGGAGCGATCAGAGCGTTGGCAGGCTTGGAAATTGTGGTAATCCCAGCAGAGGGATTGATAAAGCTGCGCTTCCAGAATGGCGCCGTCGTTTTGCCATCGGCCTCAAAAGCATAGACGCTGCTATGTTCTGTCGCCACAAAAACAACATTGTGTTTTGCGCCGGCAATCGTGAGGTTCGCTACATACAGCGGCTGGGCATAAATCTGACCATCCACGCTGCGGGAAAATACCTTCCCAAAAGTTGTGGACTTTATGGTGCTCTTCGTCAACGCAAACTCCTGCAGGTTTACCCCGCTGCGAAAACGGTCTGCATGATACGTAAACATGCCGGGATAATCCGTGATCCACACCTGGGCCGAGCCGGTTGCGCTTGGCTGGACCACGCTTGATGCCTTGATGGTGTGGACGCTTCTCTTGGCGGGAGGATGGTAAAGACCAGAAGTCGAGATGGTGCCAACCGTTGAGTTACCGCCTCGAATCCCATCTACTGACCAGACAACACTGTGATTTGCGGTATTGACGACAGTAGCAGTGTATTGTTGCGGTTCGCTCAATGTAAGAGAGGCTTTGGCTGGATGAACTGTAACTCCGACTGCTGCAAATACGCTAATACTGCAGCAGAGCTGGATTAGCGCTAAAAACCCAAGGGTTCGGCCCGATTTCATAAAACACCCACTTGCAAAATTGGATCTGCTGCTTAAATAGGAATGCAGATAAGCAAGGCGGGATGGCTTAGAAATCATGATCGGCCCGTTTCTGCCGCATAATTAATGAAACCGTAATATTAGAGGGGGCGTATCCTTAGCTTGGTTTCAACAATGCGATCCCCTGTCGTGAAGAGAGTTCTACGGGTCATGCCGCTCCTGCTTCTTGCCCTTTATGTCGGCCTATTTCTGTTCGCCTATTTTCTCTCAGACAGCATGATCTTCCTGCCCCATCCTTCTTCTTATCGGGATTCGGCGGAAATCCTGAAGATCACCGCGGCCGGCGGAAAAAAAATCTCGGGTGTCTATCTTCCCAATCCGGCCGCCAAATTCACTCTGCTGGTAAGCCATGGCAATGCAGAAGACCTGGGAGATGACAAGTACTGGCTGGACAGTCTGCGGCACGCAGGCTTCAGCGTATTTGCCTATGACTATGAGGGATACGGCACCAGCGAGGGGAAGCCGACTGAGAAAGCCTGCTATGAAGATGTGGCCGCCGCTTTTGACTTTCTTGCGGTCGATCTCAAAACGCCTCCGGACAGGATCATTATCTTTGGCAGATCGGTAGGCACGGGGCCAGCGGCGTATATCGCGGCAAAAAGACCCTCAGCAGGAGTGATCCTGCAAAGCCCGTTTACTTCCGCGTTTCGCGTTCTCACGCGGATTCCGTTGTTGCCGTTCGATAAGTTTCCCAACTACAAATACGTCCGTCACATCCATAGCCCGATTTTGATCATGCACAGCCGCGCGGACTCGGTAATTCCTTTCTGGCACGGACAGAAGCTGTTCGACCTGGCCAACCAGCCGAAGCACTCATTCTGGGCAATCAATGCCGACCACAATGATATGGATCTTGCCAAAGGCTACATTGAGGCGATTCAGGCATTCGCCGCGACCTTGGGCAAAGCTGAGCCCGCATATCTTCCGCCGCTGCCGACACCGAAGGTGCCGTGAAACCGTTTCTTTCGTGAGATCGAAATCATTCTTTACTGCATCGTCGCCGGGTGGCAAGTTGAGCCCACGCCCGGCGGCACCGGAATTCCTGTTGGCGGCGTGGCCCAGGGCTTGCCCGTAAAGTCAAAGAAGTCAAGCAAGTTGGGCTGGGCCGCATCGCGATTCGTCAACGACGGCAGGCCAAAGCGCTGTTCCACAAAGTGGATTATGGCGGTGTGGTCCATGGCTGTATGCCCCACGTAATGTCGGCGGGCAAAAGGAGAGACGATCATGTTGGGCACACGGAAGCCCAGTTGCGCGCCAAAGCCGGAGTGTCCTGCGGCGGCAGCGTCAGCCGGATGCGCTCCTGGGCTTGTGGGTCGCAGATCGCAATGGTTGGTGTAAACCCCCGCGGTTGTAGGCTGGCAGGGCAGGAACCCGTCTGGGTTTACGGCGATGGGTGCAATATCTCCCTCAAGGCCAGCCAGTGACGAACTGGTGTTCTGGTTGGTATGTCCTGGCACTGGCGGAACGTGATCGTAAGGCCCGCCACCTTCATCGAAGGTGAAGAACAATGCCGAATCTCCCCAAGACGGGCTGGACATCAGAGAGTTGATGATGTTTGAAATCTGCGCCTGGCCGGAAAGAATCGACTGACCGGAGCCGGGATGTTCATCGCCGTGGCCGAAGTTGGCTTCAACATAAGCAAATTGCGGCAGCGTATTGTTCTGTACGTCAGTAAAATACTGGCTCAGCGGCGCAATATGAGTAGCGTCAACTGTAAGAACTCCGCTGGAGTTTCTGAAAATATACTTGCCGCTGTAAGTGAAATACGTAAATGTTGTGGAGGGGCCGCCATTGGCATTGGTGGTGGAGTAATAAATCTTCCAGGAAATGTTGTGCTCATCCAGCAACTGGAATATGGTCTTGGCCGTGAGCTGAGGCGCGTGATCGTCATTGCCGGGATCAAAGGCATATCCCTGCGTGGTGCCGCCGGACATCGTCGCCAGCCGGTTTGGAATCGTCTTGCTTGCCACTGGCGAGAACCAGCGGTCTGAAAGCGCAAACTGTGACGCCATAAAGTAGTAGTAGTTCAGTTCGTCTGCACCGGTCGTGCTGGTGTCCTCATAAAAGGCCATGGCGCGCTGGCCTGCCGTATCTGTGAAAACGCCGCTGCCAACGCCGGACTTCGCATATCCCTCTGCCGTATGGACAAAGCCATCCATCAGAATTGGCCGTGTGGTGGTGAAATCAAAGCGGCTCACATCACCAAAGCTTTCCAGCCAGGCCGAGCTCATGTCGTCAAGGCAGCTGCTTGTGGTATGGAAGAGCTGGAACACGGTACCTTCATCGTTTTTGTTGGAAATCGTAGACAGTTTGTCGTCGATCCCGTCTACATCGTATTCGCGGTGGTCGTCGCCAATATTCCAGCCGCGCGCCTGCCGATAAGGATTCAGCATTCCGAAGTAGCTATCAAAACTGCGGTTTTCCTGCTGCACCAAAATTATGTGATTGACAGAAGCGATGCCCTGTCCGGGAGTTGGTGTGGGCGTCGCGCTGGGAGTTGGCGTTGGGCTTGGCGTAGGGGTCGCGGTTGGAGTTGGTGTGGGTGTTGGGCTGGGCGCGGGTGTTGGCGTGGGAGTGGGCGAAGCCGCAACAGTGATGCTTTCTGAAGACGAAAAGAAAAATCCTGTGGAGTCCCACGCACGAATCACAATGGCGTGCTTACCCGCCGGCAGTGACAGAATGGCGCTGAGAGACGCATTCGCGCTCTGCGCCTTCTTCACCGAATCGATATACATGATCATCGCAGTCACCGTATGCTCATTGTCCCGGGCTCCCGCGGAAAAAGTCACGGGAGAAGTCACCGTGGCGCCGCTGGCCGGGGAGCAGATGTTGACCGTTTTATCGACTGTGGCAGTGCATGCCGCCGAAGCTATGTTTGCTGAAGCGAGAAGGAGAGTTGCGGCCAGCAACGCGCGAAATGAAAACATCTGGGGCCCCCGGGGATCAGAAGAAATAAAACTCGAACAAAACACTCAGCCTGGGACCTGAATGCGTGGCATAGCTCCGCCTGCGCAGGCCCAGATTGTTCATGCCAAATAGGAGAACACCCGCTCCTGCAAGGTTGTATTTAGAAAATCTCTTATTCGGGGTACTCTGGTTGGCCGAACGGGTACAAACTGGTACAAGCTGCGAATAGTTGCATTTACCGCCAAACAGGCTAGAATGGCCCGCAACTGGGGTAATGCGTAACTAATTCGGTCTAAGGGGTCAAATCTGTCTATGCGTTGGACTATTCTGTTACGTGTGCTCGCCTTCTCTTTGCTCGCTTTGTTTTTCCTGAGCATCTACTCGCAAACCAACACTTCAAATCAACCGCAAGACGTGTTGCACTCCGACCAGACGCTGCGCACAAACACGCGTCTGGTGGTGGTGGATGTGGTGGCCATTGACGGCAAGGGCCAGCCGGTGACCGACCTGAAGGCTGCCGACTTTACCGTGCTTGAGGACGGCAAGCCGCAAAAGATCAGCGGCTTCAATTTTGAGCATCCGGGCGGAGCGCTGGCCCAGGTCATGCAAGTAAGTCTGCCGCCGTCTGTGGTGACAAACGCCCCCAAGTTTCAATCGAATAGCCTGAACGTAATTTTGTTTGATACGGTCAATGGCGACTTCGCTGAACATGCTTACGCCCGCGACCAGTTGCTCAAGTTTTTGAATTCTGCGGAACTAGGGCGCCCAGTAGCCATCTTTGCCCTGCAAACCCAGCTGAAGCTACTGCACGATTTCACCACGGACAACAAGGCATTGAGTGAAGCCGTGGCCAAATATCGGCCACCTGCGACGACGATCAACAGTGAAAGTATCGAATCGCGTGCCTCTGCCTTCTCCACACGCGGCGACTATCACACCAGTGAGCGCGGTATTGAAACAACATTGAACCAATTGAACGCGCTGGCGAAAGTGCTGGCCGGCTATCCCGGAAGAAAAAACCTGATTTGGCTTTCTGAAAGCTTCCCACTCGTGCTTTTTCCGGAAACGATGGGCCAGGTGAATTTCGACCCGCAGGGCCTCAAAAACGCTGGGAATGGCCAGTCGGTGCACGAGAACCTGCAGACAAACGCCCCTTTCAAGGACTACGCGGTTCTCGTTAAAAAAGTCTCCGACTCACTGATGGCTGCGCAGGTAGCAGTGTATCCAGTGGATGCCGGGGCCGTGGGCAAAGACGATCACCTGGCTTCCCAGCACACCGCGGACAACATGGCTGAGAGCACAGGAGGCAAATCCTTCAAGAACAGCAATGACCTTGTGCTGGGTCTCCGTACCGGAATTGAAGATGGTTCAACCTACTACACGCTGACCTATTACCCTGAAAACAAAAATTGGGACGGCCAGTTCCGCAGGATCCAGGTAAAGAGCGATCGGGCAATGAGCTTGCGTTATCGCGAAGGCTACTATGCGGTTGATCCGGCAAAGATTAACAAAGAGGATTCAGACGCAGTTGCGGAAAACTTTAGCCGGTCACTGGAGTTGGACGCCCCTGCAGCTACGCAGATCCTTTTCCAGGCACAGGTCCAGCCACCGTCAGAAAAGAACAAGAAAGTTGTCGTGACCTTCCATATTGATCCGCGGACCCTGGCCTTTGAACAGAAAGAGGGCGGCAATCAGTTCGCGCATTTGAGCTGTACGGTCTGGGCTTATGGCAAAGATAAAGACAAGCCAACCATGTCCAGCGGCACCGTGAACGCGAATCTTAATGCGAAAGAGTATCAGCAGATGATGCAACAACGGTTCCTGCCTTGCGATCGCCAACTGGATTTGAAACCGGGGACCTATGCTTTGCGCATGGGCGTGCTGGACCGTGCCACCAACAAGATGGGCACAGCCAGCGCGCAGGTGGTGGTGCCCTAGCTCTTCGGTCTGCGTCAGTAAATCTATAAGGAGTGACGATATGAAAGTAAGCGGCGTTGCGCTTCCGGTGTTTTTGTCTATTGTGATTGTTCTTGGCGTGCGGACTGAATCGCAGAGTGCTTCCGGCGAGCCACAAGATGTCGTGCATTCCGGCCAGACACTGCGCAGCAATACGCGGCTAGTGGTGGTGGACGTGGTGGCGACTGACAGTCGCGGGCAGGTGATCGGAGATCTCAAACCGGGCGATCTGACCATTTTTGAGGATGGCAAGACCCAGAAGGTCAGCAATTTTACTTTTCATCCGCCGGGTAAAACTGAGGTAGTCCTCAATAGCAGTCTTCCGGCAAACGTAGTGACAAACGCTCCGGCGTTTCAAGCCAGCAGCTTGAACGTGATACTGATGGATACGCTGAATGGAGATTTTGCTGAACAGGCTTATGTAAAAGACCAGCTGTTGAAGTATCTGGCGCGAGCGCAGTTCACGCGGCCGATTGCGCTTTTCGCCCTGGAAGAGCGGTTGGTGCTGCTGCATGATTTCACTACAGATGCGGCAGCGCTGAAGAGCACGGTGGAAAAGTACAAACCGCCCGCACGCAACAACAATGCTGAGACGGTGGATTCGCGTGCATCGGCTTTTTCTACGCATGGCGACTTTCACACCAATGATCGCGACATCGGGACCACGCTCAACCAACTCAATGCCTTGGCCAAGACGCTGGCTGGATATCCTGGGCGCAAGAACCTGATCTGGCTCTCTGAGAGTTTCCCTGTCAATCTCTTTCCTGACAGCATGGCGAACGGTGTGAGCGCAATATGTACCAGTTGTGGTAAGGGGCAAACCGGAGCTCTTCAAACGGCGAGCGGCCCCTCCAATCTTAGCCGGTCGTCTCTGGAAGGTAATGGCGAGGGCAGTTATAAAGACTATGCCATGCTGATCAAGAAGGTATCCGATGCGCTGATGAACGCCCAGGTTGCGGTTTATGCAGTGGATGCGGGCGCAGTGGGCAAAGATGAGCGCATCGCCGCCCACGTCACCATGAATGACATGGCAGACCGTACCGGAGGCCGGGCTTTCATCAGTACTAACGATCTGGTGGCCAGCATGAGCAGCAGCGTGGATGACGGTTCCACCTATTACACGCTGGAATATTATCCTGAGAACAAGAAATGGGACGGGCAGTTCCGCAGCATTCAGGTAAGAAGCAGCCGTTCCGGCGTGAATCTGCGCTACCGCGAAGGCTACTATGCGCTGGATCCGGAAAAAGCCAACAAAGAGGATTCCGACGCAGTAGCAGAAAGTTTCAGTCGCGCGCTGCAAGTGGACGCTCCAGCGGCAACGCAGGTGGTTTTCCAGGCGCAGGTGCAGCCACCGTCAGAAAAGAACAAGAAAGTGCTGGTGACCTTCCACGTTGATCCACGAACCCTGGCCTTTGAGCATAAAGAGGGCGGCAATGAGTTCGCGCACTTGAGTTGCACGGTCTGGGTCTATGGGAAAGACAAGGACAAGCCAGCCATGTTCAGCGGCACGGTGAACGCGAATCTGAATGCGAAAGAGTATCAGCAGATGATGCAACAACGGTTCCTGCCTTGCGACCGCCAACTGGATTTGAAACCGGGGACGTACGCTTTGCGCATGGGCGTGCTGGACCGTGCCACAAACAAGATGGGCACAGCCAGCGCGCAGGTGGTGGTGCCCTAAAAACATGAGCAGCTAGACTTCTATCTGTGCCTCAAGCACCTGGCTGAGTTCTTCCCATTCGCTCATGGCGTGCTCAAGGTCTGCTCTGGACCGGTTCAGCAATTCTGTCTGCCGTTGCGTTTCTTCCACGCTCACAAAGCTTTGCAATGCCGTCTCCGCTGTAGCAATGGCTGCTTCCAGCTGCGCGATTTCTTCTTCCACTTCCTGCAAGCGTTCTTTCATCTGCTTCAGCTTGATGGGATTTAGACGCTTCAACTTGGCTTCCGGCGCAGCTTGGCCCGCGACCTCCCGATGATTGGTTTCGATCGGCGCTGCTGTTAGCGGAGAAGGAGCGGAGGAAAACGCGCCATCCGCAGCCGAGGCCTTTCCCTCTTTCCGCCAGAGGTAATCTTCATAGTTGCCGGGGAAGACCTCAACGCGGCCATCGCCAATTTCAAAAACGCGCGTCGCCAGCTTGTCAATAAAGTAGCGGTCGTGTGAAACGAAAACGACCGTGCCGGTAAACTTCTGCAGCGAATCCAGCAGGACATCTTTGGCGCGAAGGTCGAGATGGTTCGTAGGCTCATCGAGCAGCAGAAAATTCGACGGATGCAGCAGCATTCGGGCCAGCGCATAACGATTGCGCTCGCCACCGGATAGCACTCCGATGGTTTTGAAAACATCGTCTTCAGAAAAGAGAAAACAGCCAAGCAGGCTCCGCAACTCCGTTTGCGTTGAGCGCGGCGCAGCTTCAAACAGGTCGTCGAGCATGCGCGCCTGGGGATCAAGGACCTTGTACTGGTCCTGCGCAAAGTAATCGACATCCGCATTGTGGCCCAGCCGCAACTCGCCGGAAGTAGCCTGCTCTGATCCGGCCAGCAATTTGATCAGCGTTGATTTACCTGCGCCATTCACGCCGACCAACGCGATACGGTCGCCGCGCTCAATCACGAAATTTACTCCGGAGAAAACATCTTTCACGCCGTAACTTTTGCCCAGGTCGTTGGCTTCAGCAACCATGCGTCCACTGGGACGAGGTTGCGGGAAGGAAAAATGGATAGCTTTTTCTTCCGGCGGAACTTCAATCTTTTCCATCCGCTCCAGCTCTTTAATCCGGCTCTGCACCTGCTTGGCCTTTGTCGCCTGATAGCGGAAGCGATTGATGAACGCCTCAAGCTGGTCGATCTTCTCTTTCTGGTTGGCGTAAGCGGCTTCCAACTGTGCGCGGCGTTCCGCTTTCTGCGCCAGATATTTCTCGTAATTGCCGGAATAAAAGAAGACCTGCTTGTTCCATATTTCCGCGGTCTTCTTCACCGTTACGTCAAGAAAATAGCGGTCATGCGAGATCAGCACATAGGCGTGCGGATAATTCACC
>JASLFF010000043.1 GCA_030150795.1 Terriglobales bacterium
CCAGACTCGCGCAGGCTGTCCATGAGCTTTTGCTCAGGAAGAAAAAAACTTTTGGTCCTTTCAGACAGCTTATTTCCGATGCCGGTTTCGATCAGCACCGTGTGTTTGCTCGTCCTCACCAGCACGGAGTTGCAGCTCACGCGGATCCGGTTCAAATCGTCTGCCGGCACTTTGCGCTGCCACATCACTTTTGGCACGATGCCAAAGAAGGCCCCGCCATCGCTCACATAAATGCCATCGGAGATCGCTGTCAGCTCAAAATCTCCCAGTGTGATGGTTTGGCTCAATGCTGCTACTCCGTCCCCAAAAGCTCGCGGTGGAAATACGACCGTATGTGGGTAAACAAATGGACGCGCGTTCCCGGCCCGGAGATGCTATGCGTTTTTCGCGGATAAAGCTGTAGTTCAAACTGCTTGCCCGCCGTGATGAAGGCATTAATCATCTGCATGGTGTTCTGCATGTGAACATTGTCGTCACTGGTGCCGTGGACCTCCAGCAGATGGCCTTTCAGGTTGGCGGCATACGTAATCGGCGAACCCTTCTTGTATCCGTCTTCGTATTGCGGCACCAGTCCGGCATAGCGCTCCGTATAGATGGAATCGTAATCTCTCCAGTCTGTCACCGGCGCTACGGCAACGCCGGCTTTAAAACGATCTGAGTGCGTCATGGCAAAGAGGGTCATATACCCGCCATAACTCCAGCCCCACCAGCCCATTCGTGAGCCATCCAATTGAGGAAATTTCTGCAGCGCCTGATCGATGGAAGCGAGCTGGTCCTTTAATTCAACTTCGCCAAAATTGTGCATCAACGCCGCGGCAAACTTCTTGCCGCGCGCGCCCATTCCGCGATTATCGACCACAAGAACGGCAATGCCGTCACGCATCAGGATCTGGTTAAAGAGAAAATTTGCGCCGCCCCACCTGTCTTGCACGCTTTGTCCGTGTGGCCCGCCGTAAGGATTATTCAGCAGCGGAACTTTCTTGCCTGCGCTGTCCGGCGGCAGATAAATAACACCGCGAAGCACGGTGCCGTCTTCAGCCTTGAAATCGACAAACTGCGGCGCAATCAGATTCAGCGAATCCACACTCTTGGACCGCCAGAAGATATCGCAGCTTCCCCCGACGTGGCAAAAAGAAAGTTGCGGCGGCGTCATGAGCGAAGAAGAATGATCGACAAAATATTGTCCGTTGGGCGCGACCTTAGCCTCGTGGGTACCGCCTTTGGTCAGGCACTCAAAGCCGCTGCCATCTAGCTTTACACTGCATAGATGCCGCTGGCGATCGTCGCCCGCGTTGGTGGTCACGAAGAGCGTGTTCTCCACCGCGCCTTCAATGTCGAATACTTCAAAGTCGCCTTTGGTGATCTGATTGACCAGTTTGGCATCCCCGGCCAGAGGATTGGCCTTGTCAAATGAATAAAGATAAAGATGCGTGTGGCCATCGCGCCAGCTTGGCCAGGTAAATTTGTCGCCGGATTTCAGGAACTGCAGATTGTTGTCGGTCTCAATCCACGTGTCGCTCTTTTCGGTCAGCACGCGCCGGGACTTGCCGCTGGCAGCGTCAATAAAATAGAGATCAAGCTGGTTCTGTTCGCGGTTCAGCACCGTGGCCCAGATTACGTAGTCATTCACCCAGCCGAAACGCGGCATGTACATATCTTTGTCGTCAGTCAGATGAAACCATTTCACCGCGCCGCCACCGGCGCTTACCACTCCGAGTTGAACGGAAGGATTGGGATCGCCCACCTTGGGATACTTTTCCTGGTAAACCGTGGGATGCTGCGGGATGAAATCCGTAATGGGATACGTCGGGACCTTGGTCTGGTCCATTTGCAGCAGCACGATCTTTTTCGAATCCGGTGACCAGAAATAATTGCTGCGTACTTCCAGCTCTTCACTATAGACCCAATCCACTTCGCCATTGAGCAGATTGTCGTCGCCGTTGGTGGTGAGCGCCTTCTCCGCGCCGCCATCAATATGCTTCACTACCAGGTTATGCTTGCGAATATAAGAAACACTCTTGCCGTCAGTTGAGAACTTGGGATCCGTTGCCGATTCGCCAGGCTCGCTCAAGGCTACGTACTTGCCGGACGACAGCGTGAAGTACCAGAGCTGCCCGTTGGCGTCGAACAGGATATGCTCGGAATCAGGCGCCCAGTGATAGCCCGCAACGTGATAGCGCTCGCGATTGTCTTTCTCCCGATCGTCCTTGGAGCCGGTAACCGGAGGCTTCATGGCGGCAATCTTCTCTGACGCCACCAGCACTGCCGGCTTGCCCGATGTCACGTCAATGTAATAAAGATCGGCCTTGTCACCCTGCTCCTGATGCAGGAAGTAGGAGACCTTCTTGCCATCAGGGCTCCACTCAATTGTGTCCGGCGCGCGCCTTGTCAGCCCGTTTGGGGCATAGATGGATTGGATGGTCAGCTCTTGCGCGGTGGCGACGGCAAAAGCGCACGTCATCAAAAAAACAGAAAGAAAAAGCCTCTTCACGGGTACTCTCCAAGGTGGGTAGAACGAAAAAGTGTAACATTAGCGATCAATCAAAACATTTCCACCGCAAAGGTCGCAAAGATCGCCAAGAAAAACGCCCTAAGATAAGCCCTGCAAGTTTTCACCTTTGCGCCCTTCGCGTCCTTTGCGGTAACTCAGCTCGAACGATTGCCGACTACGACTGCTCTTCCATCCGCCTTCTCAGCCTGCGCGACTCATTCAGCAATCCCATGCTGTGCATCAGGTGCTGGAGTGTCACAATTCCTACCAGGCGCTCCTGATCGACCACGGGGATCAAGCTCAGGCCGCGCGACGTGAGCTTGCGGAAGGCCGAACCGAGCGATTCCGTGCGCGAAGCGATCTCAAATGCTTTGCTCATGGCTCCTTGGACGTAGCCGTTTCCTTCCGCGCGGAGACGGTCCACAATCGTCTGGCGCGTGATTACCCCCACAAGATCGCCGCCACTGACCACTGGGAAATCGTCCTGCAGGCAGTGGACGGCCTTATTGAGAGCGTCTTCAAGCGTGTCCGCCGGAGACAGAATGGAGAATTCCGTGAGCATAATATCTTCCATCTGCACGGCTTCCACCACGGTCTGGAACATCACAGTGCGTTCTTCCATCTGGGCAGCGATAAAAATGAAAAAGCCAATCAGCATTAGCCCCTGAATATTGAGCGCAGCCCCGGCCAGCATGAAGAGTCCTGCAAAGATCTGTCCCAGACTCACTGATCGGCGAGTAGCCAGCCGGAAGTCCATGCGTCGGGCCAGAACGGCGCGCAGGATTCGGCCGCCATCCACAGGGAAGGCCGGCAGCAGGTTCACAGCAAAAAGGCAGGCATTGATCCAGAAGAAGCTGGTAATAAGGTTTGTGGGTGTAACCAGAGGCTTGAGACGAAGCGCGTTGGCGGTTCCCATCCCCAGCAAAACTGCTGCCGTCAAGCCCGCCAGAACCGCATTGACCAGCGGTCCGGCCAGCGCAATGGATATCTCTTTGCGTAGATTGCGGGCGCTTTCTTCCTGTAGCGCAGGATCGCCCATGGTAAGTCCGCCGATTGGCAGCAACACAAAACCTTTGATAGGAAATCCCTGGCGCGCGGAAACCCATACATGACCGAATTCATGCAACATGGCCGAAAGCAAGATCAACCCGGTTATAACGAAGACTCGCGTGATTACGCGCGGGCCACTACGGTTCACCTCAACCAGCAGCAGAAAGAGCAGCAGGACGACAAACGTGAGGTGGATGCGGATTTCCCGCCCGCCGAACCGCGCCGTGAATATTGACCAATTTCTCATTTTTTCTTGTCGCTGCGCTCCGAACCGCTTGGGTGTACCGTGTTCTCTAAAAATCTTTTTCGCACCTGAAACAGGCAGCTCGCCGCGCGAGCCGGGCTCGCTGCTGGTGCAGTGAAGCAAATGCCTTGTCGCTTCGCTCCACACCGCTGAACTGTAACTGTGGCCCAGTCATCCTTCTGCGCGTGACAAGCATCTCGCCGCGCGAGCCGGGCTCATCCATCCAGCGCAAAGCGGAACATCCAGCCAACCTGTGATTCTATACGGTAGATTAGATGTGAGACAGTGGAGTGCTGGCCATGCGCGTGATTGCTGGAAAATTCAAGAGCCGGAGACTGGACGCACCATCCGGTATGCAGACCCGGCCAACCAGCGACCGGCTGCGGGAAACGCTCTTCAATGTAGTAGCGCCGCTGGTTGAGGACTCCGTCTGGCTCGACGTGTTTGCCGGAAGCGGAGCAGTCGGGATTGAAGCGCTGAGCCGGGGCGCAAGAAGCGTCTATTTTATTGAGTCCGCGAGCGCCGCGGCCCGCACAATCCGCAAAAACCTGCATACCCTTGAGATCAATGAAGGCGCAGAGGTGATTGAACGCGATGCTGCCGTTGCG
>JASLFF010000044.1 GCA_030150795.1 Terriglobales bacterium
ACACGCTTTTGCGCGAGGCCGAAGGATCTGCTCCGCTGCTCTTCAGGCGAGTCCCGCCAAATTTGCCCAACAGCCTGACACATCGGTGTGTCGATAAACCGTTCAACCCCAAGACGTTCCGCGACTTCGGAAGATTGGAAAATACACTCTTTGTCCTCTTCCGGCGGCGGTCAGCAGCTATGCTTTGCCGAGGGAAAATCCAATCCCGCTCACCACAAGGAGAAAACATGAAGAACACGATTGTCAGAATTATTTTGGTTACGTTTTTGTTGCTTGCCGCCGGTACGACCCCAGTTTTGGCTGATAGTGTACCCATGCCAGTGTGCTGGCCCAATCCGTGCCCAATACAATAGTTTTATGAACTGTGAGTGGCTGGTTTAAGCTGGCCACTCACAGTTATGCTGAGGATTGACATTTTATTGGTGGTCGCAGGCTTAGCGGGCACCATCGCTTTGTTGTGCCTTCTAATTCGCCGGAGACTGCTCTCCGAATTTCCATTTTTCTTTCTCTACGTCAGCGCATCTTTTACATTTATTGTCGTCAAATTATCGGTAAGCGGTAGCTATCGCACGTTTTTCATTGTTTCTTGGGCAGCAGAAGCCGTTTACGTTTTATTGGCGCTTCTGGCTCTGCACGAAGTCTTCCGCAAGGTATTTGCGGCATTTTATGAGAAGCGCTGGTTCTGGTTATTTTTCCCGATTGTTGTGATTGCCATTTCTGGATTGGCCATCATTTATCATTTAGGCAATCCACCAGCGCAGGCGAATCAAGTTATAAGCCTCATCATCTCCCTTGGCATGGCTGTTAATCTCGTTCAGGCTCTTCTCTTCGTTCTCTTCTTCGTGCTGGTCTGGTTCAACGGCATTGGCTGGCGTGAATATCCCTTCGGCATAGTCATGGGCTTTGCCGCCATAGCTATTGTGATTTTCACCGTTGAATGGGCACGTTCGGTATTTGGAACAAAATTGAATGTGGTATGGAGCTATGCGCATTCTGTGGCATACATATTGGCCGTGATCTTGTGGCTGAATACCTTTCTCCGTCCGCCTGAGCCGGAGCCGCAGTGGAGGCTCAAGATCACGCCGCAGCAACTGCTGGAGGAAATCCGGCAGTACAGCAAAATCCTTGGGAAGCTTAGAGGAAAAGGCAGATGACAGGTGGATTCATAGCGGCGTTTCTGGTCATATTCTTTCTTGTCCGCCTGGCATGGCGTCGCGTTTACCGTTTCCGCAACCGCACTGAAGATGACGTAACGCCCTTCATGCTGCGCGTCGACCTGGCCCAGTTGAGCTATCTGGTGGACAATCTTACGGAAGAGCAACTGCGCTATGAACTCTCACCCGAGGAATTCCGCAAAGAACAGGTGGTCCGGCTGCGCCTGCTGCAGGAATACACGCGCCGGATGCGCCACAACGCTGATATCCTGCAGGAGTGGGGCGAGTACGGCTTCAACCGCCGCCGCTACGCTGAAGAAGACGGCATCCGGTCACACAGCCTGGAGCTGATAAAAAACTGCCGGGAGTTCCGCTACGGAGCGCGCGCCGTCCAATTGCATCTGCATCTGTGGTTCATCCGGATGAAGCTCTTTCCGGCGCGTCCCGCGCCCATGCTCTCCAGCGCTCGACAGGTGGATGACTCGTTTGACCTGCTGTTTGCCTACCAGGGAATCAGGATCGCGGCGGAGTACCTGAGCCGGGCTTATGGCGACGACTGCTTTGAGGACCTGGCCGAGGTCCTGTAGGACGAATCGGCATTCTCTTGCTGCAAACAGGTGTGTCGCCCCTCCGGGGCTTTTAAATTCTCTCCCATCTGTACCCACCGCTGACGCGGTGGGCTCAAAAATTCCGCCCATTCGGGCTTTGTGATCATGCTGTGAGAACGGGATTTCACTGACCACGCGTATCCAAGCGCCGCAGGCGCGAAATTATTGAGCCCAGGCCGTAAGGCCTGGGTAGCCGTGCAAAAAAACAGAGCCCCGGCGGGGCGACACAAAAATTTGTCCAATTTATCCAAAGACATATTTCGGATCAAATTCCACCCCGCTCTTTCTCAGCATGGTCAAATATTCATCTTCAAAACTCATCTTGCGGTGATGCCGCTCCTGGTTCCGCACGTATCTCGCCACCGTCGCGGTATTTAACGTGGTCCACAAGCTTACCCAACCGCTGACGCGGTGGGCTCAATAATTCCGCCCCCTCCGGAGGCAAACCCTACTCCGGGTCCGGCACAGCGCGCAGGATAAAGTGCAGGCGTTCTTCCGCGGTAAGCATCTTTTCCACTTCGCGCAGCACTTCTGGAGTGCATTCGATCGGCGTATCCACGGGGCCGAGAGACGGAAAAACTCCCAATACCTGGCGCAGCTTGCGAACAATGGCGGCGGCATCTTTTGTGGAGATTCGTTGCTGCACCAGGCATTCCACAGACTCTTCATAGCTCAGTTCGAAGGCGCGGAATTGCCGTTGTTTGGCAAAGCAGCGGATGGCGCGATGAGTTCCGTCCAGCAGGATGGGAGCGCCAAAACGCCGGGTGAAAATTCCCGGACGCGAGGGGTCGACATGCAGCATATGATTGAGATCGAATTCATTCATCCCGGCAAAAGCGCGGAGCATTTCTTGTGATACCGGCTGCGCGGTCCTTCCATCGGCCACTACCTTCTTGGCCGTATCGGTTTTAAAAATGTAGGTATCGACTTCATCGGAAAATTGAAAGATTTCCACCGTAGCCTGCTGGCGGCGGGATTCACAAATGGCGCAGCGCTCTCCGCGTGACTGCCCTCCACCCATTCGCTGCGTCAATTCGTTCTCTCCTGCATTCCGGAAACCTGCCACATGGTACACACCGCCATGTCACTCTGGCAAGGCGGCCCCGGAAGTGGAAAGCGCCTTCGGGGTGAAGTGGCTTCCGCATAGGCGGTCTGGACGCCGGAAGTTCATTAGGAGGGTTTCTGATAAAATAAAACTTATTCGCAGGCAAGCAGGCAACAAGCGCAATGGGGCGCTTAACTCAGCGGTAGAGTGCCATCTTCACACGGTGGAAGTCATAGGTTCGAATCCTATAGCGCCCACCACTCCAGAAATGCCCATGGGAAATGAATTGCTGTTGTGGAATTTCAGGGGTGGAAATTTACAAGTTTTTGCTTGCTTCAGGACACGTTCGTGGTAACATCACGGAGTCTTCAGTAGCCGCCCGTTCCGGTGCGACGTTTCGCGCGAAGTTGTGTTAAGAACAGCGCAAATATAAACGAAGATTTTCCGAAACTTAGCCGACTGACTTCCAGCCAAGACCCTTGAGGATTTTACTCACAGCGGGTCACCACATTTGGAAGTCCGGCAGATAGATCAAAGCTCACAGGTATACGAATGAATGAAGGATTGAACCAACCGCAGAATCCGCAGGGTCAGCGTAATCGCAAGTCCCGGCGACGCAGACGGAACTTTGGCTCGCAGAACCCTGGCCAAAACAACCAGAATAACCAAAATGGATCCAGTAACCAGGGCCGTCAGGGCGGCGGGCAAAATCGCCAGAACCGCAATAACCGCGGTAGCGGACAAAGGCGTGGCGGCCCCGGCTTTGTGGGGCCTATGGACCACAGTTATCGCAACCAGGGAAATGGCAAGAGTATGCAGGGAGCGCGTTTCCACAATGGCGCTCAGGCCAGCCCCAACATGGAGCCACTCACCCAGCGCGTGGACGCCCCGACAAAGATTTTTGCCTTCGTTGACGATCTTTTCTTTGTGGCCAAGATCCAGGAAGTTTCGCGCAAATTGAACGTCAAGGTCGAGTTCGTCAAGACGGACAAAGACATCGCGGAAAAGACCGAGGGCGCGGAAGAAAAGCCGTCGTTGATTATCGTGGACCTGAACAGCAATGGCATTAAGCCGCTGCCAGTGATCACCAAGATGCGCTCGAAATACAAGAAAGCCACATCGATTGTTGGCTTCGTCTCCCATGTTCAGGGTGATCTCAAGGTCAAGGCTGTGGAAGCCGGCTGCGATGTGGTCATGCCGCGCTCAGCGTTTTCACAGAACCTGGTAAGCATCCTTCGCCGCCACGGCGCCGATGACGACACGGACGATAATTTCAACCGCATGTAGTGCTGCACCGTCATGAAATGCTGGGTCGTATCGGTTGCTGAATCACGTAATGCGCGGGGTACGAGGCGCGCCACGCCCAGGGCAACAACGGTCATGCCGACTGAAATGTTTTCGTCCATCTCATGCGCGGTGTGAGCTTCCCAATTCCCGCGCCAACTCGCCGTCCTCATTGCGGACGATGAAA
>JASLFF010000185.1 GCA_030150795.1 Terriglobales bacterium
ACTTCATCTTTTCAAAACAATTTCATACTTGATTCCCTCAGCATGGTGACTGTAGGGTTCCCTCACCCGCGCTTCAGATCTTTCTAGAATCAGACAATCATTAGCGCACGGGTTCGGGATTTCAGAAAGCTATTCTTCATCTCTCGACGCATACGACCAGTCCTCATCCCAGCGTCCCAGCAGGAATACGCCGTTTTCCTGAGCGTCGCGCTCATAGCCCAATGCGATCAGGCCCTGAGAGAACGCAGCCCGAAACTGTTCGCGGTTGCGCTTTTGCACTTCGGCCGCCTGGCGCCGCTGTTCGGGTGAAGCCTTCCACTCGTAGATTTGCGCGGGCACTGCAATTTTCTTTTCGATCTGAAACTGCGGCAATTGTTCTTTGTCCAGCAGATTGACGACACGCTTTGAGGTGAGCCACCATTCCGCTACCAATCGATCCGTGGGCAGGCCGCCTTGCAGCGGCGACGACGAATGGCCGTAATGGTTTACGCTGTAACGCCGCGAGATCGCCCCGAGTCGAGACAAGTTGAGATGCGCGTTCTTGATTTCCAGCGGATCGAAAGTCCATTCCAGCAGTTCATAACCTTGCTGGATCGCATCATCCCGTTGCGCCAATTTCAGTTTGCGGCCCAGGCCATGGTTGCGAAATGAGTCGCGCACGGCCAGCATGTGCGAATGCAGATAAGCATGACCATCCCGGCTCCCGGGAATGGAAAAGGCAAAGCCCACCAGATCGTCGCCATGAAATGCCCCAATGGTCTGGCCGCCAATTTTCTGGCTGACCACGAACATGCGCAGAGGAATCAGATCGAGGTCGCTGAAATTCCAGACTTCCTTCTGGAGCGCAACGCAGGCATTCAGTTCATCCATGCCGGCGCATTTACGAATGGTAATTTTTTCGGTCCCGTGCTCAGCGACACTCAAGGCTTCTGCACCTCCAGCGTCTTAGCCTGCTGCCATAGAGCTTCCATTTCTTCCAGAGTAGCTTGTTCGAGTGTTCGACCTTGCTCACGCAACTGCTCTTCCATCCAGCCAAAGCGACGCCGGAACTTTCTATTGGTCTTGCGCAAAGCAGACTCCGGATCGACAGAAAGATAGCGGGCAATATTGACGAGCACAAAAAAGAGATCGCCGACTTCAGCTTCTACATGTTCCAGCAGTTCGGCTGGAATTTTCGGCTTATGCGATGAATTGGAACCAGCCGGCAAGGTCTCCAAATGTTCCTGCAACTCCCGCGTCTCTTCAGTAAGTTTTTCAAACAGGCCTTGGATCGCTGGCCAATCAAATCCAACATGCGCGGCCTTGGAGCTAATCTTGTGGGCTTCCTGCAAGGCGGGCATCTTGGTAGAAACGCCATCGAGCAGGATATCCGGACTGGTCTGCAAAGTTTCGCCATTACTCGGCAAACTTTTGCGCTTTTCTTCAGCCTTTAGCTCTTCCCAATTCTTAAGTACCTGGGCAGCATCATCTGCTTTTGTGTCGCCAAAGACGTGCGGATGGCGATAAATCAGCTTTTTGCTGAGAGCGTCCAGCACATCGTCGATCGTGAATGAGCCCTGTTCCTCCGCCATTTCCGCGTAAAAAAGCACTTGCAGCAGCAGGTCGCCAAGCTCGCCGGTTAGCTCCTTCCAGTCTCTGTTATCAATAGCTTCCAGAACTTCATATGTTTCTTCTAGGGTGTATCTCTTAATGGTGTCAAAAGTTTGTTCGCGGTCCCAAGGACAGCCGCCGGGAGCCCTTAACCTTGCCATAATTGACTTAACACGCTCAAATTTAGCGCCCGTTGCCATGAAAGTAATGCTATCATTGCGGCGATTTCCCCAAAAATTCACATCTCCCGGGGTCAAAGAGCCCGATGCGATACCTATTGAAAAACAGCGGCAAGAGCGTGCTGCAGAGCGCACTAGACGCCCGCAGACTCCTGCCATTTGCCTTCGTCCTGATCGTTGGATTCCTTGTAGCCATGGCGTGGGACAGCTTCTCTCGTACGCGCGAGTTGTTAAGTTCGCAGGCGTACGTTGAGCACACGCACCAGGTGCTCTATGAAATGGATGCGATCCAGGATGGACTGGGCGATGCGCGCGAAGCGTGGCTGCACTACATTTTGACGCCGGAACAACAGGACCTTGACACGTTTGCCGAATCCTCGAAGCAAATATGGAAACGAGTTGCCCGAGTTGAAGACCTTACTCGCGACGATCCCGCACAGCAGGAGCGAGTCAAGCAGCTTCAGGTAATGATCACGGATGAGTTGAAGCAGCTGAGCGACAATCTGCGCACCAACAAAACGCTGCTGATCTATCACAGTCCAGCGACGGACTTTAAGCAGGACCGCGTGCGCAACGCAGTGCAACAATTTAAGGACGAGCAGGAAATTCTTCTGCGCGAGCGCAATCACGCGGCGCAGGCGCGCGCCCAGGAAGTGGAACGCAGCGTCTCAGTCCGCATTGGCGTTTTCAGCGCGCTTATGTTGGTTGTGTTTGTGCTGGTGCTGCGGGAATCAAAGAAGCTCCGCATTGCGGAGCAGGCTGCATTGCATTCACAAACCAGACTGGAGGGCTCGCTCCAGCAGCTACAGATTGAAACCGAAAGCGGCAAGATGCTGAATGAGCTGAAGGCCAACCTGCAGATTTGCGTGAACGCGCCGGAAGCCTACGAAGTTCTGGGCGGCTATGCGCAAAAATTCATTCCCAATAGCGCCGGAGCGGTGTTTGCCATTGACAGCTCGCGCAACCTGATGGGAGTAATGTCTAGCTGGGGCGATTCTCTAAGCCCCACCCAGCACATCCTCTCACCCGAAGATTGCTGCGCCATGCGCGGCGGACGCCTGCATCTTCAAGTGGAAACTTCACGCGGACTCACTTGCCGCCACTTCAGCGGCAGTATTCCGGAAGCATATGTTTGCCTGCCCTTGGCGGCGTTGGGTGAAACGCTGGGAATTCTGCACATCAGCACGGAAAGCTCTGAGCAGCTTTCCGCTTCGCGGCTGGCGATGATCCAGCAGGCCGGCGAATATGCAGCGCTGCGGCTAGCGAACCTTCGGCTGCGCGAAAAGCTGCATGACCAGTCGATACGTGATCCGCTCACCGGCCTTTACAATCGCCGATTTCTGGAGGCAACGCTGGAGCAGGAGCTCCATCGCTCCGGACGCCACCACACTGGCCTTGGCGTAATCATGGCAGACATCGACAAGTTCAAGCTATTCAATGACAGCTTTGGCCACACGGCGGGCGACATCGTGCTAAAAGAAGTGGCCGCGATGTTGCGCCGCTCTGTGCGTACGGAAGACATTGTTTGCCGCTACGGTGGAGAAGAGTTCCTGGTGGTGTTGCCCGACACTACGCTGGAAAGCGTGAGCGAGCGCGCGGAACAGGTGCGCGAGGCCGTCGCCAAACTGGACCTGCAACATGCAGGCCACTCTCTGGGAAAAGTGACAGCATCTTTTGGGATCTCTTTCTCCCAGGATGGCGTACTCACGCCGGAGATCTTGCTCCGCTACGCGGATGAAGCGCTCTATGAATCCAAGCGCAGAGGCTGCAACTGCGTGAGCCTGAGTGATTCGGTGACCAACCTGCTGGCGTCAGAAAAGCAGGAGAAAGAAGCGCCGCCGGCGCCGCTTAGTTTTAAGATCGCGCAGCCACAAGGCTGAAAGACCTCTGGAATCAAATGCTTCCGATGGCGCTTGCCCAATGAGCGCTCAGGCTGTGTTGTGCAATACGCGATGTGCAGAACAGCTCACTCAAGCCACTTGTAGTAAACTTGAAGTTTAGGCTCTTTGTTCTGCATCTCACTAAGAGAGAGGCCTGCGCTGGAAACCCCTGATTTCGAGCCGCCTGATTCCTTCAAAATGACTCCAAAAATGACGGATAACAAATCGCTGGGGTATGTGACGTTTGCTTTGCATTCCCATCTTCCCTATGTAGTCAACCACGGTACGTGGCCGCACGGGATGGAATGGCTGCACGAGGCTGCCGCAGAGACGTATCTGCCGCTGCTGCGGGTGTTTGGCGAACTGGAGCAGCAGGGTCTTGCGCTGCAGGCCAACGTGAATCTCTCTCCTATTCTGCTGGAACAGCTTTCGCATCCGGAATTCAAGGACGAATTTCCGAAATACCTGGTACGCAAGATCAAGGCCGCACACAAAGACGCCGACGATTTCACCCTGCAGAATGATCCGCACATGGTGAACGTTGCGCGGTTCTGGCTGCATTTTTATGAACAGGCACTGCGGCAGTTTGACGAGCTTGGCTCTAACATCATCGGCGGCTTCCAGCATTTCTATGATTCCGGAGCCATTGAGATCATTACCTGCGGCGCCACGCACGGCTACTTTCCGCTGCTGGGAACGGACTCTTCCATCCATGCGCAGGTAAAAACCGGCGTGGAGACGCATGAGCGTTTTTTTGGACGCAAGCCGCGCGGAATATGGCTTCCGGAATGCGGCTATCGACCAGCAGGAACGTGGCGCTTCCCGGTTTCGCCGGACGGGTCCTCGCGTCCGCCTAAGCCGTTTTATCGTGAAGGCGTGGAGCAGATTCTGGCGGAGCATGGGCTTCAATTCTTTTACGTAGATACGCACCTGGTTGACAGCTCTACGCATTTCACTCCTTATCAACTGCTGGCCGGCGGCGTACCAATCGCAATGGAAACCGTGGACGAGCCTCCGCAAAAAAACTTCTATCGTCCTTACTATGCCGATGGTCCAGACCGCGACGGGCAAGTCGCGTTCTTTACACGAGATCCCCGCACCAGCGTACAGGTGTGGAGCGGCGATCAGGGATATCCTGGTGACGCAAATTACCTGGAGTTCCATAAAAAACGCTGGCCGGGAGGAAATCGCTATTGGCGCATCACGGGGGCCAAAATTGATCTTGGCCTGAAGCAGCCGTATGATCCAGAGATTGCGTTGGAACGCACGCGCGAACACGCAAAGCATTTTGCCCGAATCACCACGGAAACGCTGGAGCGTTATGGCAATAATGGAGCGGCGGCGGCGATCTTGACTGCGCCGTTTGACGCGGAGCTTTTTGGGCATTGGTGGTTTGAAGGCCCGGAATGGCTGAAGAACGTGGCGTTGGAATTCGCCAAACCGGAATCGCGGATCAAGCTGATTTCCTGCACTGACTATCTTGACCAGTTTCCGCCGACTGCATACGTGGCGCTGCCGGAAGGATCGTGGGGCGCGGACAGCAATAACAGCGTTTGGCTGAATGAAGACACGGCCTGGACGTGGAAGCATATTTATCCTGCTGAGCTGGCGGTGCAACAGATGGCCAACAGCGATTTGTGGCGCGGCAATGAAACCGCCACGCGGCTGGTAAAGCAGATTTGCCGCGAACTGCTGCTGCTGGAATCCTCTGACTGGCAGTTCCTGATCACCACCAAGGCCGCGCGAGACTACGCGGAGAAGCGCTTCAATACTCATCTGGAACAATTCCGCGCACTGCTGGACACATGGCGCAGATTTGAAGCCACCCACCAGATTTCGCTGGAAAAACTTCAGGAACTGGAGGAAATTGAGCTGCGCGACTCGGTCTTTCCTGAAATCGATCCGGAATTGTGGGGCACAACGCACGGCGTACTTTCCGGCGTTCGTCCATAAGTCCTTTAAAAGGTTCATTTTCCCGGCGATCATTAGATTCACCTTATCTGTGCTCTGAAGTAATGTTGTTCTTTCCTGAAAAAGCATCTAAATAAAGATGGACGTGAGTAGCTCAATCCAGGCGCAAGACCAGAGCTTTGACGTTCTGGTAATTGGCGGCGGCATCAACGGCGTTGCCATTGCGCGCGAGTGTGCGCAATGGAGCAAACGCACGCTGCTGGTTGAGCAAAACGATTTTTCCTCCGGCGCCACCAGCCGATCTACTCGAATCATTCACGGCGGACTGCGCTACCTTGAGCATGCCGAGATCGGGCTGGTGCGTGAGTCGCTGCGCGAACGCGAGCGCTTGCTGACGCAGTCGCCGCACCTGGTGCGTCCGTTGCAATTTTTGCTGGCGCTGCCAAAAAAATCTCATTCGTTTCTGCGCAGTGGGCTTTCTATCCGAACGGGCTTGTGGCTTTACCATCGCTGGGCTGGCGGAAAGCGAAGCTGCGCCGACGGCCTGAGCGCATTTGAACGCCAGCTCGACAAAGGCAATGACTGGTCGATCTACGCGTATGAAGATGCGCAATGTGAATTTCCCGAACGGCTGGTGGCGGAATGGCTGGCGGAAAGCGTTGCGGCCGGGGCCGTGGTCTGCAATCACACGAAACTGCTGGAAATTACTCGCGAGGGCGTCTCTCAGAAAACCGGACGCGTTACCGGAGCGCGGCTGCGCGACCTGATTTCCGGCCAGGAATACGCTGTCCGCGCCAGAAATGTTGTAAATGCAACCGGCCCGTGGGCCGACGCGGTGATTGGCGCTTCTGGTATTTCCACGCCGCGGATGATTGGCGGCGTGCGCGGATCGCATCTGGTGCTGCCAAAGTTCGTTGGCGCGCCGCAGCAGGCCATCTACAGTGAGGCCATCGACGGCCGTCCGATTTTTGTGATTCCATGGAATGAGCAACTCCTTGTCGGCACCAGTGAAGTCGCCGACTCCAGCGTTCCTGATAATCCGCAGCCCAGCGCGGCGGAGCGTGACTACCTTTTCCAAAGCTTTGCGCGGCTCTTTCCTCACTCCGGCCTCACGCCTGCCGATATTCGTTACAGCTTTGCCGGAATTCGTCCGTTGCCATTTGCGCCGGGTAAAGCGTCATCGTCAGTAACGCGCAAACATCTTTTGCATGACCACACCGCTGACGGCGCTGCGGGACTGATATCCATCATCGGCGGAAAACTCACCACGGCGGCCAGCCTTGCGCGCGACGTTGTGCGCAAGCTTGGCGTTGACATACCGGAACCGGTGAACGTGTTTGCTTCGCCCGCCGGTGAAGAAGACGTTGAATCCACCGTTCGGCAGTGGGCGCATGCGGTCGCCTGCAAAGCCAAAATTCCCGAAGGCTGCGCGGAAGCGATTGCGGAATGGCATGGCCGCCACGCTCTGGCCATTGCTCATGCCGCATCACTCGATGAGCGCCTGCGCGAGCCGCTCTGCCAGCATAGCTGCCATCTGGTGGCGGAAGCCGTGGAAGCGGTGGCGCATGAGGCCGCCGTGACGCTGGGCGATATCCTTCTGCGTCGCGTACCCGTGGCGCTGGGAGCGTGCTGGTCAGAAGAGTGCAGCCGTGAAGCCGCCGCAAAAATCGGCAGCGCGCTGGGATGGGACCAAACCCGAGTGCATCTTGAGCTCCTGCGGCTGGAAGAAGAGCGCACACAATTCCTGCATCCGAGCCCTGGCAGCCCCGCTAATTCCCCACAGAGCTGCGCTGGCAAGCCGCTGCCGCTGCAGAGCACCGCGCAGGATTTGTAAGACTGATTCATCTGGTTTCTTTTCTCTGAACGTCTCGCTCTCGCCACAACGATCTATTTCAATCCGGCAATAAACGCATCCATTTCCCGCAGCACATCGGCTTCATTCGAATCAAACACGTAATGATTGGCGTGCGGCAGCTTCACCAGCTTCGCTTGCGGTGCAGCAGTTGTAAAAGCCTTGGCCTGAGCGTTGGTGTTGGCTTCATCGCGCGCTTCCGCCGCGGCACGCATCGCGGAATCTTTTAATGGCGGCCCTCCACTATGCGGCACGGCATAAATCAACAGCAACGGCGCATGTATCTCCGTATACTTCTGCTCGCCTTCAAGGATCGCTGTGGCAGCAGCCGGAAAACTGGGCTGAGGCTTGTTGTCCGGCGGAGGCGCTGATTCCAAATCTTTCAAGTGTTCCTGCAAAGCTTTTTCCAGTTGCGGAATGTCGGTTTGCAACAGCTCACGGATCAAAGGCCTCTGGTCTTGCGGCCCATTTCGCGGACGCACCTGCTCCAGCTTCTTCTGCACTTCCAGTGAATCCAGAATCAGGTTGCCCCGCGCGCGATCATAGAAAGCGTATTGATAGCCTGCGTCCAGGTAGATCAGCCCCGCAACCTTTTCAGGATGGCGGCTGCCAATGGAACTCAACTCTTCACCGGCAATGGAATGCCCTGCCAGCACAGGACGGTCCAGCTTCAGCACATCAATCACGGTAAGCACGTCATCACCCAGCCTGTCGGCTCCATAGCCGGAATCAGGCGCGCTGGAATCGCCAAAGCCGCGCCGCGTTATGCCATAAACGTGGTACTTGGGCGTGAGCTTCAGCGCGAACTTATCAAACACATGCGCGGTGTTTCCCAGCCCGGCAAGCAGGACAAGCGGACGGCCAGTGCCTCCCCAATCCAGCACTTCCAGCTGCACGCCGTTATCAACGGTAATAAACTGCACTTTATGCGGCGATGGGTCGCGCGGCCACGCTGTCTCTTTGGTAGCGCGCTGGAAATCCAGCGTCAGCGGCAGTCCCTGTATCCAGACGCCCTTGATCGATTGGCCATCAGCGCTCAGCTTGCCTTCATACTTGGCTCGGATCAACTCCAGTCCGAGCTTGAGCGTGGAATCCTTGAACTCGACCGAGCTGACAGGAATCCCGTCCGGCCCCTGGTCGATGCTGTAGAGCACGGCTTTCCAGGCATCTTTTTTCGTTGGAGCGTTCTTCTCGTTTTCAGCAACGCTCTTTTCTGCGCCATTGTCTGCGGCATTCTTTTCAATGTGCAGGATAATCCTGAGGTCCGTGCCGGCAGAAAGAGTTCCCTGCCAGTCACCGCTGATCTCCTGCGCGTGCAGCGTGGCTGGAGCGATGGCCGTCAACATGGCGGCAAACAAAATCAGAGTAGAGCAAATTCTGGCCGAGAACATTCTTTGAGCCATTGGTTTCTCCTGTAGGGGTGGCGCGGGAAGTATAATCGCGATGATCCTCACGTGGCGATGCTTGTGTGGCACAGCCGCCCTCGGCAGTGGCCCTGCTTTCCCAATCAATGTCTTCTCCGTATTGATCACTGGTGAGGTTTTGGTTTTTCCTGATCACCTGATGCCCTGATGACCCTATTACCGATGCGCCTACCCCCCTCCCACACATCCCACCGCATCCCAGATTAGCGTGCGTTTTGAGGTGCACCCCTGAGGTGAGACAGGAAATTTATCCCACAGATGTGATTGTGAAGGGTGAACCCTTGATTTGAGACAGTCCATAGAGTCATAGTGCACCCTCGTTGTTCTCCAGCAGGGGGTTGGGGTCTGGGGAAGGGGACGGCGTTTGAGTCCCCGTCCCCAGATCCAGTAATGTACTAGCCTTCCCAAAGGTCAAAATCACTGTTGGCACCTTCAGACTTTGGTCCTGGTTTTGGCTCTGCTCTCGTTCAAACTCTTCCGGGGTGCGATACCCCAACGCCGAGTGCAGACGTTTCCTGTTATAGTAGCGCTCGATAAAATCACCCAGGTTTTCCCGCAGATGGTCCAGGTCGCGATATGCGCTGGCGTTTATCTCTTCCTGCTTCAGCGTCCGCATGAACCGCTCACAGCGCGCATTGTCATACGGATTGCCCGGACGACTCATGCTGGCCACCATCTGATGTTTCTCCAGCAGGGCTACATACTCACGGCTGGCGTATTGCACTCCGCGATCGGAGTGGTGTACCAGGCCCGGCGCCGGCTGCCGCATCACAATCGCCTGCTCCAGCGCCCTCACTGCCAGTTCGCTGCTCAAACTACGGCTCAGTTCCCAACCCACCACCTTGCGTGAGTAGGCATCCAACACCACCGCCAGATAGACAAACTCTTTCCCTAACCGGATGTAGGTGATGTCGGCCACCCACAACTGGTTTACCGCTGTCAGTTTCATGTGCCGCGCCAGGTTTAAGGCTATTTCCAGGCTGTGATTGGAATCGGTGGTCATCACATACTGCTTCCGCTGTAGCGCCAGCAGATTGTCTTCCCGCATCAGCCGCAGCACCCGCTTGTGATTCACTACCATCCCCAGCTTGTGGTTCAGCTCAAACCATACCCGCCGGTATCCGTAGCGCCGTCGATGCTCCACCACGACCTTCTGGATCACCGCCCGCACCATCATCTCTTCTTCGTCCGGACACCGCTCGGCAAAGCTGCGGTAGTATCCTGCCCGGCTCACCACCGCCACCTGGCACATCTTCTCCACACTCAGACCGCCAGCTGCCTTTCCTTCTTCCAACTCGCTGCCTTGCACACGCATTACTTCCCCGATCTGGTCGTAGACTCCGCCCCGCCAACGCTTCCGCTCTGCCGGCGTCGCGCCTCGACCTTGTGCAAGGCACCGCGCAAAAAATCCACCTCCAGTACCTTCTCGGCTAGCGCCTTTTTCAACTGCTCCACTTCCTCCACCAGCGCCTTCTC
>JASLFF010000255.1 GCA_030150795.1 Terriglobales bacterium
TGGGCATTTTTTTCTTCTGGCAGCCTCACTAACGTGGCGCAAACTGCGTTTTCATGCCCCTTAGAAACTTTCTACCAGCGAACACTCAAGGGGATGAGCTGATTTGCATGAACCTCGATAGATTGTGAGAAATCCGGGCTAATCACCCGGCGGGCTTGGTCTGGCCGGCCTTGAGCGGCTTATCGGTCGGTATGACAGACCGAATAGGAGTCCAAGGGCCCGAACACAGCTTTATGGCAGACAACCGATTGAATCTGCCTTGTGGAAGCTGCTGAAAATCATGGCAAATCGCAATTTTGGAGAGCCACAGCTTGGGAAAAGCAAAGACTCATTCGTGGCGGATCGCAGCAAGCGGATCTATCCTCGTAGCGCGACGTGCCGGCAGATAACAGGCGAGCAGAGCCGTGATGACCAGCACCGCCAGACCGGCCAGTGCGACACCCGCGTCAAGAGGAGCAACGTGATAAAGCATGCTGGCAATCAGGCGCGTTAATACCATGGAGCCGAGCAGTCCAAGGGCAATTCCGATAAGCACCTGCTTTAATCCTTCCCATAGAAACTGTTTCAGGATGGCACGCTGGGAAGCCCCCAGAGAGATACGCACGCCGATTTCATAGGTGCGCGCGGAAACTGCATAGGCCATGACGCCATAAATCCCTATGGAAGCAAGCATGAGTGCGAGTAACCCAAAAGCCCCTGCAAGGATGGCATACATTCTTGGACGGCCCACGGAATCGGAGAGCAGACTTTCCATCGTGCGTACCTGGTCTAGCGGTTGTGTGGGGTCGATGCCACGTGCGGTCGTTCTCAGGGCCGGCACAAGTTCATTGCCTCCTATGCTGCTCTGCAAAACCAGCGTCATGAATGGCCAGGGATTCTGCTGGTAGGAAACGTAGACCTCTGGGGCGGTGGCCTCATCGAGCTTACGATGCTTTAAGTCACCGATCACTCCCACAATTTCGCGCGACTCGGAGTTGCCGTAGGCAATGCGTAGGTGCGAACCTATGGCGTTTCCCGCGGGAAAGAACTGCCGTGCCAGCGCCTGATTGACGATCACCGTCGGCAGAGAACCAGAAATATCCGAGTCAGAGAAATCCCGGCCCTGCAGCAGCGGAACAGCGATGGTGTCGAAGTACCCGGAACTAACAGCATGGTAGCGGGCCTGGCCATTTGATTTTCTGCCTATATCCGAGCTCTCAGTGGAAAATTCAAAACTCATCTCTGATCCGCTGAATGGAAGACTCGTTACTGCAGCAGCGCTCTGGACACCCGGCAGCCGCCGCACCTGGCCAAGCAGATTGTCGAAGAACTGCGCCCGTTGTTCAGGCGAAGCATATCGTTTTGGGGAAAGGGAAATTCGAGCTGTAAGTATATTTCCGGACTGGAAGCCAGGCTCGACATTTTGCAGCTCCCAAAAACTCTTGATCAGCAGCCCTGCGCCGAGCAGCAGGACCATTGAGACTCCGACTTGAGCTACAGTGAAAATAGCCCGAAAACGGCCCCGCAGCAAAGTATTTCCCTCTGCGCTCTTTCCACCTTCTTTAAGCGCGCCATCGGGATTCACGTGAGCGGCTTGCAATGCCGGAACCAGGCCGAAAATCATACTCGCCACTAAGCTGGCCCCTGCAGCAAACACAAACAGCCGCCAGTCAATTGTAGAGTGCAGAAGAAATCCGGAATGGGCAATTAAGACCTGCACGCCTCTGAAGCTGGCGATGCATAGAAGAACCCCAGCAACTCCTGCGACCAGTGATAAGACAAGGCTGTCAGTCAGCGTCTGGGCGATGACCGAAGCGCGACTTGCACCCAGGGCCACGCGCACTGCAATTTCCTTCTTGCGGGCGGTCATGCGGGCCATCATCAGATTAGCAACATTCGCACAGCTCACCAGAAGCACGAACCCGACGGCGCCGAACAGGATAAGCAGCTGCTTGCGAAGGTCGCGGGTAAGATACTCCCGCAATGGCACCAGCTTGACGCGCCAGTTCTTGTTAGAGGAGGGATAATCCGCTTCCAATCTCTCGGCAATGGTGTTTAGCTGGACGGCGGCCCGCTGCAAATCATTTGCGTTTTTGAGCAAGCCAATTGCCCGATAGGGACGGGCCTCTCGCGAATCCGAATTCTTGCCCATACTGAGAGGCAGCCATATCTGCACGGGATGAATGAACTCGAAATCGGGGGGCAGCACTCCCACGATAGTATATTGCTCAAAATCAATAGTTACCGGACGGCCAGCGATCTCCGGCGACGCGCCAAAATCTTTGCGCCACAAATCATCAGTAATAACCGCCACGTGGTTCTGTCCTGCCCCCATGTCTTGCGGCCTGAGCAGCCGTCCCGAGAGGGGTTTCACGCGCAAGACGGAGAAAAAATCACCATCCACGCGGCCCACATCCACACGAACAGAATCATCCTGGGTAGCCAGCACTGATGTGCCGAACGAATAGAGCGCCATGCAGTCAAATGCGTCTGCGCCGTTTCTCCAGTCCTTGAAGTCCGCAGCGGAGACAGAAAACTGGCTGGCTCCTTCGGAAGGATTCGATTCCCACAAAGTAATGATGTTGTCAGGTTTGCCATAGGGAAAAATCCGCCAGATGGTGGCGCTCAGAATACTGAACATTACCGTATTCGCCCCAATACCCACGGCAAGAGTCAAGATCACAGAAAGAGCGAACAGCGGACTCTTGACGAGTATGCGAAAGCTGTACTTGCTTCCGGACAAAAATGACACGACATAACCTCCCGAGACGAGATTAGATGATCTCACTACCAGCAACGCCTACATGTTGAAGTTCAGGAAGGGAAGCACTGATCAACATGCCATCCTGGAGGAAAAATGCACGATTGATTCTATCGGCAAAGGCCGTTGAATGATGAGCAATAATGATGGTGGTGCGGCCCCGCATCAATCGGTCCAGTGCCTGATGGACAGCGGCTTCCGTTCCCGCATCCACTGCGGACGTAGCCTCGTCCAGGACCAATATAGGGGCCTTATGGGCGATTGCCCGTGCAATTGCGATGCGCTGTCTTTGTCCGCCGGAAAGCCGGGTTCCCCGTTGGCCAACCTGCGTATCGAATCCTTGCGGCAGGGCCTCAATGAAGTCAAGCGCGTTGGCAATGCGAGCTGCTTCACGGATATCCTCAGGTCCGATCGAACTATCTCCCATACGGATGTTGTAGGCGATGGATTCAGAGAACAGAAATACGTCCTGAGAGACGAAGGCAATCTGACGGCGCAGATAGTCGGTTGGGTAATTACTGAGCGGACGACCATCAAGATAGATGGATCCGTTCGAGGGATCAAGAAAGCGCGGCAGCATGTGCACCAGGGTGGTCTTGCCTGCGCCGCTGGCTCCGGAGATGAGTACCACTTCTCCGGCGCTAATTTCAAAACTCAGATCGCGAAGCACAGGCGGCCGGTCTTCATAGGCAAAGCTGACGTTCTCATAGCGAATAGTGCCGCGTACGGGTGTTGCGGGATACTCTGTGCCGCCAGCCATTTCGCCGGGAAGGGCCAGCCATTTCTCGGTCCTGTCGATCGCTGCTACCGATTGCTGGGAACGGAGCATCTGTTGCGCAATGTTGTTCATGGGCAACAGGATGTAGGCGGACATTGCGTTGATCGCGATCAGTTCGCCCAGTGAAAGTTTGCCCCAGATGATGGAGATCCCACCCCAGAGCATCACGCTCAGTGTGACAAGCAGCGTGATGATCTGAGTTGTCTGCTCGCCTGCAGTCATCAAGGCACGAGCCTTTAAGATCACGCGCGCGCGATCAATGGTTCGTCTGCCATAACGGCGGGCGCGATAGCGTTCCGCTCCGTAGGCCTTGATCTCGTAAATTCCGGAAAGGGACTCATACATCTCGCGCGATGCTCCCGCTGTTTTTTCCGAAACCTCAAGGAAAGCCTGGTTGGCGCGAAGGTGGAACCAGAGAAAGGCACAACCATAGAGCGGAGCAAGCGCAAGAATCGCTGCGCCAAGGGAAATATGAAACGCGGGCAACATAACTAGCGCTGCCACTATCGAGATCGTGATCCTGCCTAGCGTAGTGATCGTATTCAACACGTCGAGGCTGGCAGAAGCGTCATTGAAGATCCGCGACATCAGGTAGCCATTCTCATGTTTCTTGAAGAACAGGAATGGTTGTGCCTGCAATGTTTCAAAAAGTTGGATGTTAAGTTTCACCGTGGCTTTTTCGCGGAAAGAAGAGGCAGCGTAGCTTTCCGCATAGCCGAGGAGGATTGCGCAGATGGCGGCACCGGCGACGATCGCTGCCACTTTGGCCAACAAGAGGAAATCCTTGTGCGGAAGGACTTCATTGAAGATGCGGACGCTCATCAGCGGGATGATCATCTGCATGGCAGTGGAGGCAGCGCCGCAAATGTTGGCCAGCACGGCATCACGCAACAGTGAATGGAACCGACCCGCGAATCGCAGGGTCCGCGACCAGCTTTTTCCATAATCCCGGGCTGCTTGTCGAATCTGTCCGATCATCTTGTAATTTCTCTAAACCTTGGTTTCGGCCCATCATCATAATACAAGTTGTTTTAGAGACAGGCAGCGCTGGGCGCCGGGATTGTTCTGGTTTTAGAAGGATCCTGGTCCATGGGGATCGTCGCAGCGCGCCATAACTTGTCCACAGCCTGCTCAAAGAAGGTGGGACACAGCGTGCGATTGCGTGCCAGGAACTCACCTTCGGTGGTATAGGCTTCAGAGCGGCATCCGCCCGCACAGACATAGCGCACGGGGCAGACTGAGCACTCCGGCAGTATGTCGACCACCGCACGCTTCATTTCCTTGAGTACCCCAGATTCATTAAGAATGTTCTTCAGGCCGGATTTTAGAGCGTTGCCGCAATGAAATTCGTCCCGGTGCAGTGTCTGGCAGGGATATACATCACCATTCGGATCAATACTGATGATTCCATTTCCCACGCCGCAATGTTTGCGAAACATGGACGAACGGGGAAGCGGTCTGGGATTGGGATGTTGTTTCTTTTCAAAATCCCTGGTCTGTGCATAGATGTCATGGTGCTGCTCCCTGGTTAGCATGTAATTGGCAGCACCCCATTTCCCGGAGGGATCTTCCACGTCAATGGCCGAACCCGCCGTGCTGACCTCGTCCGCGTGAAGAGTGTTGGTCGCGTAATCGAGGAAACTGCCAACCGATTCTATGTTCACCGGGGTAATTACCGCATTCACGTGGATGTGCTTGACCCCCGCGGCCTTTAACTTGCCAATCACCTCCACTACCTTTTGATGGGTTCCTTTGCCACGCACAGCGTCATGCTCTTCCGCCTTGTCGCTGTCAAGACTTATGGAGACAGCATCGACCACACGCGCAATCTCCGGAAGCATCTCGTCGTCAATTAGAATGCCATTGGTCAGCAGGTTCACGGCCATACCACGTTCCTTGGCGTGAGCGGCAATCTTCAATGCATCCCTGTTCAGCAGTGCTTCTCCGCCGGTAAGCTTCACCTCGGAGATCCCGATTTCCGCTGCCTCATCTACAAGCTGCAAAAATCCCGCCAGAGTGCCTTCGGTGGACAGCTCCGGAGCAACCATCTTTCCGCTGGGCGGAATATGATTGAGTTGTTCCCTGGCCTCCTGCTTGCCGATCTGAATCAGTTCAGTCCGATGCTCCTGGTTGTAACAATACGGGCATCGCAAGTTACATTTGTTGGTCAAATGCAGATAGAGTACCTGTGGATGGGATGACGTAGGATCGCCGGTATCTATTTGTTTGTACTCCCCTTCGTGGAGAAAACCGATCTTGAGCAGGTGCTCTACGTACTTTGTGATGTAGTCTTTCACAGGTTCCAGGTCAGGGCTTACACCCAAACGTGCAGCCAGCCTGTTAGCGGCCTCCCGAGGATCTCCTGCGGCAGACAGACCTTCAAACGCGGCCTTTCCATTTTCGTCGGTAACGAACCATATAAAGTTCCTTGGATCAAGAACCAGGTATTTGTCGTCTCTTTCGAAGGTGTGACATTCGGGAGGGATCGTATACATGACGTCGCCTTTCTATGCAGTGCTACGATTCGAGATATTCGGTCAGGACGGAAATGAAGCGGCGGCGACCGCCGCCGCCCATTGTGTAATACCGTTTGCTACTGCAGGGTGCCTTTACCGCTTCCGTTCTGGTCGCCGCACAGACAAAGACCACCGGCACCTGCGCCGCTGTCGCCAGAACACTCGCATGAAGCAGCTAGTGCGCTGAGATCGGATCCCCAATCGGGTGTCATC
>JASLFF010000264.1 GCA_030150795.1 Terriglobales bacterium
GAAGTGAAACAGCCACTCGTCACGAGCGAGACCAGCTCCACCTTCAACATTACTGCCACCGTTTCAGGCGGCGGAATCAACGGCCAGGCCGGCGCTTTAAAGATGGGCATTGCCCGCGCGCTGCTGGAGTTTAACCTGGAACTGCGCAAGAAGCTGAAGGCTGAAGGCTTCCTTTCCCGCGATGCACGCGGCAAAGAGCGCAAAAAGTATGGACAAAAGGGAGCCCGCAAGCGCTTCCAGTTCTCCAAGCGATAATTTTCACAGCAGGACGGCATTGGCCGTCCTCTGTTTTTGTCGAAACAAGTTTTGATTTTGCTCACCCGCCGTGGGGTCCCGAAGGCGGAGCTGAGCGGTTGATCACCGGGACCAAAAATCTTCCCTCCCGCACCAACGGGAGCGGAGCAGGGAATAAATCCCGAGCGAGCAAGATCCATCGCAAAGGATGCAATTCAATAAGGAGGTATTTTGGCTAACATCACCATGAAAGAGCTGCTTGAGGCGGGTGTCCACTTTGGCCACCAGACCAAGCGCTGGAACCCCAAGATGAAGGAATACATCTTTGGGGAACGCAACGGCATTTACATCATTGACCTGCAGAAGACGCTCAAGATGTTCAAGGACGCGAGCAAGTTTGTGCAGGACGCCGCCGCGGACGGCCGCACTGTGCTGTTCGTCGGCACCAAACGGCAAGCCCAGGACGCAATCGCTGAAGAAGCCGGACGCTGTGGAATGTTCTACGTGAACAACCGCTGGCTGGGAGGATTGCTGACCAACTGGGTCACCGTACAGAAATCAGTAAAACGGCTCAAAGAGCTCGACGAGATGGCCACGGATGGCCGCTACGAGCTGCTGCCGAAAAAAGAAGTCATCAAGCTGGAGCGCGAACGCAAGCACTTGCAGGCCAATCTGGCCGGCATCAAGAGCATGACGCGCCTGCCTGACGTGGTCTTCGTGATCGACTCAAACAAGGAAGCCATTGCGGTGAAGGAAGCGCGCAAGCTGGGAATTCCAGTGGTTGCCGTGGTTGACACGAATTGCGATCCCACGGAAGTTGACTGGGTCATCCCAGGCAATGACGACGCGCTGAGAGCGATCCGCTTGTTTGCGTCGAAGGTGGCTGATTCCATTGCTGAAGGCGTACAGGCTGCCACGGATAAGCAAGGTGCAGAAATCGCCGATGCTGCCGCTGCTGGCGAAGCACGCGCCGCCGCTGCTAATCAGGGCCAGTCTGCTCCTACTTCTGCCGATCTGGCGGAAGAAGAACAGCTGAACATGGAAGAAGTGCTGGGCGGCAAAGTGCGGAAGGCACCGGAGTCAGAGACGGCAACGCCGGCCGATGTCCCGGAAGCGGACGTGGCTAAGACCGTTTAGCTTCATTTTTGTCGCTTCGCTCCAAACCGCTGGAGAGCCTTCTAGTGGTGAGAGTAGTCAGCGCTTGAGGCTGCGGGCCTCAGCGAGTCAGGCTTCGGCCCTTTTACTGACAGCGAGAATCTTGCTGCGCGAGCACCTCTCGATACCTGACCAAAATTTCTGATTTGCGGCGAGGCCGACTAGCGTGCCGAGCCGCCTGCCTCCAGGAGCCGAAGAGAGATTGCTAAAAGATCGCTCGCTGGCGGTGTTGGAGCAAAGCGACAGAGGATAAAGAGCCACGCGGGTCAAAATGTTATAGATCGAAAAGTTTTTATAGAAGGAAACAAGAGAATGAGTACAGAGACGACCACGAACATTACAGCGGCACAGGTAAAAGAGCTGCGCGAGCGCAGCGGCGCACCCATGATGGACTGCAAAAACGCCCTTTCAGAAGCCAAGGGCGATATTGAAGGCGCGCTGGTATGGCTGCGCAAGAAAGGTATTGCCACGGCGGCCAAGAAGGCGGCGCGCATGACGAGTGAAGGATCGGTGGCCAGCTACATCCATGCCGGAGGCAAGATCGGCGTGCTGGTGGAGATCAATTGCGAGAGCGATTTCGTGGCCCGCACTGACGATTTCAAGGACCTGATCAAGGACATTGCGATGCACATTGCGGCGGCAGACCCAAAGTTTGTCCGCAAAGAAGATGTCACGCCTGATGCCTATGAGAAGGAAAAGGAAATCTATCGCGCACAGGCTGCCGCAACCGGCAAGCCGGCCAACGTGGTGGAGAAAATCGTGGAAGGCAAGATGTCAAAGTTCTACGAAGAGGTTTGTTTGCTGGACCAGCCTTTCGTGAAAGAGCCGGGCATCACCATCCATCAGCTGATCGCCAGCAAGATTGGCAAGCTGGGGGAGAACATCTCTGTCCGTCGTTTTGCGCGTTTCAAGGTTGGCGACGTAGGAGAGACGGTTGCCATCACCAAGCCGCAACAGGACGCGAAAGCAGAATAAAGAGCTTCTAGCTACTAGCTTCTGGCTTCTAGCCCGGAAGGCGATGACCGAAAGGTGATCGCCTTTGTTTTTTGCCTGGAATAACAGCCGGGTGGATCAAACATTTGGGCCGCGAATTCACGCGAATGATCGCAAATTAACATCGGGAAGTTTGTTTGTCCCTAGAGTTCATGGTGGCGATAGGGTTCCCTCGCGAGGCTCGGGATTACAACAAAGGCGTCCTTCCCTCCGCCAAGCTCAGGGTCGAGATTGGAAACAAAGAGAAGCCCCACTTCAGTAACCAGCGTCTAACGAACAGGAGACGTACAATAACTTTATGGTCGCCCGTCCGCTGGTGGAAACCGCGCGCAACACGATGCTCTTTAGTGAGATCGTAACGCTTGCGCTGGACTCTTTCCGCACCAACAAATGGCGTTTTGCCCTGACGGCGCTGGGCATGGTGATTGGCACGGCTTCGTTGATCGTCGTCGTCACCATTGGACTTACGGGCAAGCAATACGTGATGAACCAGATCCAGGGAATTGGCGCCAACATGGTTTACGCATATTACGAAGGCGGCAGCAATTCTTCCATCAGCACCGGCGCCAGGGACGATTTGACCATGGAAGACCTGAGGGCGGTACAGCAGGAAGTGCCGGGAATACAGGCGGCCTCACCGATGGTTGAAATCCATGATCGTGTGAGCGTAGGCGCCGGCAGGGAACGCGACATACAGGTGCTGGGCGTTTCCACGCAATACTCCACGGTGCGCAATCTGGAAATCCTGGCGGGGCGTTTCTTTGATGAGGAAGACTCAATGTCTCGCGCGCATGTTGCCGCCGTGACGCAGCAGTTTGCGCAACGCGTCTACCAGAGCCAGAGCGGAGCAGTGGGAAAAGACATCAAGATCAATGGTCTTCCTTTTGTGATCATCGGCACGTTCCGTGAGCGAGTTGAAACCTTTGGTCAATCGGAAATTTCGGGCGACACAGTCCTCATCCCTTATAACGTGGCGCGATATTTCACCGGCAATGACGCGGTGAAGCAGGTCTTCTTTTCCGTTTCCGATGCAGGCGAGGTCGCGCACGCCACAGAAATGATCAAGCAAGTGCTGCAATCGCGGCACCGGCCGCAGTCAGTCTATCGCGTGGAAAACCTCACGCAGTTGCTTGCGGTGGCGTCGCGTGCGGCGAATGGGCTTACGCTGATGCTGCTGGGAATTTCCCTGCTGGTGTTGATTGTAAGCGGCGTGGGAATTATGAATATCATGCTGGCCAACGTGCGTACGCGCATTCGCGAAATCGGCATACGCAAGGCCATCGGTGCAACCAGCCGTGAAATCCGCCTGCAATTTTTGACTGAAGCAGTCCTGATCTCTCTGGCCGGCGGAATCGTGGGAACGATCCTTGGCCTGGCTCTCCCTTTCTCTGTGCGCTTTCTTACTGAGTATCGAATTCCGATCTCCGGACTCTCCGCTATCATCGCCATTATTGTTGCCGTGCTGGTGGGCGTGATCTTTGGAACGCTGCCGGCAACACGCGCAGCGCAATTGGATCCGGTGGAAGCATTGCATTACGAGTAAGCACTCAGCTTTTCTGTAATCCCGACCCTGAGCGTCCTTTGCGAAGGGGAGGGAACCCTACCACCGCGGAATCCCTTTAGGTTCGCAAAAACTTAGCCGCGAATTTCGCGAATCCACACGAATCAGGTAAAGAAATTAATTCGCGTGTATTTGCGTTCATTCGCGGCAGCGCTTTTGGCACTAAAGGGTTCCCTCCCCTTCGGCGAGCTCAGGGTCGGGAAATTAAAAAAGCCGGGCTGGTTTGCCCGGCTTCTTTCAGCGTTCATGATGCGGTTACATCACTAATGCCAAACTCTCAAGTTCTTTGTGCAACGATTCCACGTTGCAATTCGCGCATTCAATTCGGCCTGCTGCGTCGAGTGCATTTTCCGGCGATACGCCGTATCCGCGCCCGGCTAAAAACATTTTTAAAAGTTCCGCTGTCTGGAATGAATCAAGTCCGCCTTGCAGGAGTTCATTCCGAAGCGCCGCCACTTCAGCCACCGAGAATTTCTCTCCCATAGGTCACCTCCGACCTTTCTACCGTTACCTTATTAGACACATGTTTCCTCTGGTTTGTTGCAGAAATATTTAATTGTTCTAAATCGTAGGTAACACGACGAAAGTAATTCGGGCCTGCAATTACTTACAGGCCCGCGCACAATTCTTCTTGACGTTTCCTAATGGAACTTTTTCACCGATTTTACAGGTAAAGCCTTAGTCCGCCATCTTGCTCAAGTGCACATCAAACGCCTCTTTCGCCAACAACGACGTCAATTGAAACGCCTTGAATTTGTCGCCAACCAATTCACGCTGCCGATACAAGCCCGGTTCACTATCCACCACTTCATGCCGTGCCTGCCAATTCTGCAGGAACCTCTCTGCTTCTTTGATGCTGGTTTCCCCGTGTGCGCCAGGCATTGTTAACGCCTCTGTGGCGTAGGAATCCAGCAATTTGGGCCAGTATTTTGCCAGCAAAGCGCTGCTGGCAAACATGTCCGCCCAGACTATATGTCCCTTCACTGCTACTACGACGCCAACTGCATTCTGGTTCCGCAATTGTTTGATCACGCTTTCATACGATTTCTGCATCGGCTCAGTGATGGATTCAACCTGCGTATGAACGGCCTTGTTCTCGCGTGCCTTGGCATAAGAGCTTGTGCTGTTGAGTTCCACCATCGCAGCCGAAGCAGTAACCTCAACAGTTTCGCTTGTTTGACCCGGCACGGATGAAGCGGAAGGATGCGCCGGTGCAGAAGCAAGCGCTCCCGCCATCGCTGTCCGGCTGCGTCCAACTTCATCCCACACTTTTTGCTGGTCCTGATCGGCCATTGCTTTCATACGTACGCTGGGTTGCAGCATCACGGATGCATGGGTATCGAATTTTGTTGATGTTTCCGTCCAGCGTCCGTGTTCGACGCAAAAAACAGACAGATCTACCGGATCGCTCTCAGCGGGAACAATGCGGTCTTTTCCCACCACGCGGTCCTGTTTGCCGCCTGTCACAACTTCTCCGGCCAGCAAGATCAGCGGATGTTTTGAGTTATTCACCAATACCAGCCGGTTAACCTCAGCGCCTTGGTAAGGACGAGTCTGGTAAGGAGGACGGCGTTGCATAGTGGAATGCAGGTTTCCCACTTCAGTTACAACTACGTCACCGGAGCGTATACCTTCATCCAGGGTAATGAAATCGCTGGTGTCATGCGATTTACCGGACACCACGGGAAAAATTGTTAGATCGCCATGAGTAATAGGCGCAAGGATTTTGTAATCGTTTGACGTGGCCGGAAGACTTCCAGCATCTCCTGCATTAGCTGCTGAGATAGCTATAAATCCGCTTAAGAGAACCACCAGGATGGGCAGAAAAGAGCGCTTCATATCGACTCCATTTCACAACCAAGGCCCTTGTTTTCACTCTAAGAATGTAAAATGGCAGTATTCTTGCGGTTAAAATTGATACTATCCGAACCATGAGTTCTGGGCCCAGGCCGGTTGAAGCAAACGCACTCTCTTTGCGCATTCTCTTTGAGAAGAGCGGTGGCGAGCGCTATGGCCTTACCCTGCAAGCTTTTGGCGTGGTGCTGGAACAGGTGGCGGTCAAGTATGTGCCGCAGGCATCTCCTCAGCAAAAGCTGGAGTTCTGGCGCGACCTGAAGCTGGAAGAACTGGCGCTGGCGCGCGCATGTGCTGCGGGCCACGATGCCGCATGGCAGGCCTTTCTCACTCGCTTTCGCGAAAAGCTCTATGACATTGCGCGCGGCATCACCAAAGAAGATTCCAGCGCGCGCGACCTGGCAGACTCTCTCTATGCCGATCTCTATGGTACGTCTGAGAAAGATGGCCGTCGCGTTTCCCGGCTGAACTTCTATATGGGCCGAGGTTCTTTGGAAGGCTGGCTGCGGACAGTGCTGGCCCAGGAATTTGTCAACCGGTACCGCAAGACCAAGCGCCTGGTAAGCCTTGAAGAACAGGCGGAAGAAGGGGTACAGTTCTCTGCGGCACCCTCCTCGACTCCCGTAAGCCCACTGGACAGCCGTCTTGGGGCAGCCCTTGACGAGGCCTTGGGCCTGCTGAGCGGCGAAGACCGGCTGGTTCTGGCATCGTATTACCTTGACGACCGTACGCTGACCGAGATAGGCCGTATGGTGGGGGTGCATGAGTCCACCATAAGCCGGAGGCTGGAAAAGCTGCTTAAAGGCTTGAGAAAGCAGGTCTTGGCGGGCCTGGTTTCAAGGGGTATGAATCGGGCGCAGGCGGAAGAGGCGCTGGATGCCGATGTGCGTTATTTGCAAGTGGATGTGACCAGAAAGCTGCAAGAAAATCGTCCTGCTGCGTTCCAACAGGATAAGGGATCAGATTAGCAATGCCAGAATTACCAAATTTATTGCGCCAGAGGCTCGCCGCGACTGAGACCGGCGAAACCCAGGCGCATCCCGATGCCGACACGCTCACCGCTTACATGGAGCAGTCTCTTGCCCCGGCGGAGAGCAAGACCGTGATTGCGCACCTTGCCGTGTGCGAACCCTGCCGCGAAGTGGTGGCGCTCAGCCAAGCCGTGATCGCGCAGCCGGCCACGCAAACCGTCCTTACGCCCGCTCCGGTCGCACGCTGGCGAAGGTTGTTTACCCCGGTTTTTGGCGCTGCCGCTGCAGTGGCTGCCATGGCAGTCATCGCCGTGATGGTGCTTCAGCTGCCACAGAAAAATCCGTCGCAGTCTTCAACGAGTGCGACAAATAGCACGACGACGAACGTTCCGGCTTCGCAACCTGCGCAAGAAACGGAGCAAGCAAAAGCGAACTTGGGGAACCAGGCTGCGCCAGTGGAATCAAAAGCAGCTGCCCCAGCGCCCATGCAGCAAGCAGACGCGCGGCTAAGTTCAGCAGAATCCCATTTGGCTAGATCAGCCGATTTGGCTTCAGCCAAAGACACAGAAGCAAGGCTTGAAAATTCCGGAGTGTCCAGAGCAGCAAAAAAACCTGAAATAGCAATCGCCTCTGCCCCCGCACCGGTAGGTGCGAAGGCGGCCTTCTTGCCCAGGAAAGACTACGTCAATACGAATTTCTTTGATTCAAGCAGCTCTGACAGAATTGTGCCGGATAGCCAGGGCAAGAATTTGCCTCCTGCTCCCCAGCCGCAACTTGGCGCAGCCAATACGGGTTTTAGCACCGCGAACAACAAGATCACGATGTTTGCTGATCTCCCGGCGAATGCCGCAGGCAAGTCGAATGTCCGGCTGCTGACTCCGCCTCCGCCACCCGAGCACCTGGGCTGCGCTATCTGTAAAGTCGTACACTCCACGGCGCATACTCTGGGGTTCCATTCTCCGGTAAGGACTCCGGCCCTCCGCGCGGGCGCTCTCAGCAGCAGCGCGTTAGGCGGTCCGGGGATGTTCAGCGGCGCGATAGAAAAGAGCCAGCCTGCTGAAATTTCCGCGGCGCCGGCAAAGGCCGACGCTGACAGTTTCGCCGCTTCAAGTTCGCTGAGCGTCAGTGCCATGGCTCCATCACTTCATGAGTCTGCCGCGCCAGCGTGGAAGGTGGCTGATGGCAAGCTCATGAAATCCAGCGTCCAGTCCCAATGGGAAGACGCTTACCCGGTCGCCAGCAGCACCATAGAATTTTCCTTTGTGAATGCGCGAGGGAACGATGTCTGGGCCGGGGGCAGTCATGCTTCACTGATCCATTCGCGCGATGGCGGCCAGACCTGGGAGACCGTGAAGCTGGGCGACGACGCCAGCGGCTCGATCGTGAGCATTATTGCCGGGACCATGAGCGTGCAGGTAAAAACCTCTGATAACCAGACCTGGGCAAGCGCCGACGGCGGGAAATCCTGGACGAAGAATTAGAGAGCTGTCCCCTGTATAATCCGCGCTAGTGATCCTTAAGCTTGCTTTATTCATGTGGTTTGTTGCGCTGTGCATCTCGCTGGTGGCCAAAGGCAAGAGCAGGTCCTGGATGCCGCGGCTTTTCCTTGGCGGGTTCGTCCTCCTTTTGCTTGGCTTTTTTCTGAAGCTTATTTCCCGAGTCCTCTAACATGACACTTGTGCATCGATGTTCTCGACGCGCTTCGCTGGCAGCGTGTTTTTGTTTGTTAGCGCTGCTGCTTTCTGCATCTCTTCCCTGCCTCGCTCAGGC
>JASLFF010000327.1 GCA_030150795.1 Terriglobales bacterium
AGCAACGCACGCCGCTGGTTGGAAAATGCCGCACTCATCATGAGGCCTTCTCCTTCCGGATGCGCTCTGGCGGATCTTCGAGCATCGCAGTCACCGCATCGTCAGACATCGTGGAAATTTCACAAAGTAGTTCGGCAGTGCGCTCGATGCGCGCCCGTTCATTTTTCACAATGAGGCTTGCCAGGCCGCTTACCGTGGGCTCCTCGAACAATTGGCGTACCGGCAATTCGATAGCAAACATCTGCCTGATTTGTGAGACTACGCGGGTCGCCAGCAGCGAATGGCCGCCCAGTTCGAAGAAATTGTCGTTGATTCCTACCCGCTCGATTTTGAGTACTTCACTAAAGATGCCGGTAAGGACTTTTTCCAACGCTGTGGCCGGAGCAGCATAGTTCTGTTCTAACGCAGGCCGTGACTGTTGCGGCGCCGGTAGAGACTCGCGATCGATCTTGCCGGTCTCCGATAGCGGCATGGAGTTCAGGACCACAAAAACAGACGGCAGCATGTAGTCTGGCAGCCTACGTTTCAGGTGATTGCGCAAATCGCTGATGTCGGGCGCATGTCCTGCGCGCGGCACAAAGTAAGCGACAATCCGCTTATCGCCCGGAGCATCTTCGCGAGTGATCACGGCAATTTCCCGCACCAGTGGATGCTCACCTAAGACAGTCTCAATCTCCGCCAGCTCAATACGAAAGCCGCGTATTTTCACCTGATGGTCTGTACGTCCCAGGAATTCGAGACGCCCGTCGGAAAGGAAACGCGCCAAATCACCCGTTTTATAGAGTCTTGCCCCGTGTGTGCCGCTGAATGAGTCTGGAACAAATTTTTCCGCCGTGAGTTGTGCCCGGTTCAAATAGCCACGGGCCACACCAACACCGCCAATGTATAGCTCACCGGGAACTCCAACTGGCGCCGGCTGGCCATGATGATCCAGCAGGTAGATCTGCATATTCTGGATTGGACGACCCAGCGTTGGCGTCTGCCGGCTGCCTTCCGGGCAGAGCATGAGCGTCGAATAAATAGTGGCTTCAGTAGGCGCATAAGCATTGAAGAAGAGCCTTCCACCAGACCAGCGCCCGGCAATCTCTGCCGTGCACGCTTCGCCGCCAACCACGATCGAACGCAGCGCCGGATAATTGCCCGCAGGAACGAGGTCAAGGAGCGAAGGCGGAATGGCCATAGTTGTAATCCCATTCTCACGCAGGAGGCTGCCCAGTTCCGGGCCGGACATCAACACCAGAGAATCAACCATGCGCAAAGTGCCGCCGCTCAGCAACGCGCTAAATATCTCCAACACCGAAGCATCAAAATTGAGCGACGCAAGTTGCGCCACGCGACTATTGCGGGAGATGGCAAATTTTTTGATAGAGGCTTCAATCACATTGACCACTCCGCGATGCTCTATCAAGACGCCCTTGGGTTTACCGGTTGAGCCGGAGGTATAAATCGCGTAGGCTAGATTGTCTGGGCTGATCTCGGCGACAGGTGACGCGCCACTTCCCTTCTCAATCTCTTTCCAATCGGAATCAAGGCATACGTGCCGGGCACACTCTGAAGTTCTTTCCTCCAATGCTTTCTGGGTAACCACAAGCTTCACGCCGGCATCCGCGATCATGAATGCCAGTCGCTCTTTCGGATATGCAGGATCAAGCGGCAGGTAAGCGGCTCCGGCCTTCAATATCCCCAGCAAGCCCACCAGCGTCTCCGGACTGCGTTTCATGCAGATGCCCACCAGCGACTCCAAACCGATCCCAAGCCCCTGCAAGTGGTGGGCCAGTTGATTTGCGCGGCGGTCGAGTTCACCGTATGTAAGTCTTTCGTTTTCGCAGATTACAGCTACTGCTTCCGGAGCGATGCGGGCCTGCTGCTCAAAAAGTTGGTGCAGGCACTTGCCTTGGGGAAATGGCTCGCTAGTCTTATTGAGTTCCTTTATCAGGGTCACATACTGCTCTGGCGACAGCAGCGACAAGGAATCGTGATGTGAAGACGGATCTTGTGCAATGGCTGCAATCACTCTGCCGTAACAGGCCGCAATTTCCTGAGCCTCATCTTCATCGAGCGCCAGGGTGCGATAGTCGAGCGCGAGTTCGATTCGTGAGGTAAATTCGTTGACGCTGAATTGGGCGGTCAGCGGATAATATGTCTGCTCCGATCCGCGTACATCCAGAACTTCGAGTCCTGGAATCTCCGACAACCCGCCCATCACATGAAAATGCGTGTAATTGAAGATCGTGTCAAATAACCGCTCCGCGTTATGAAGGCGCTGCAATTCCTGAATGGGATAGCGGCGGAAAGGAAGCAACTCGGTTTCGGCTTCCTGCGCGCGCCGCGCTAGATCGGCCCACGTGCCGCTTTCCAGGCTCATACGGAAAGGAACGGTATTAAGAAAAGCGCCAATTAGTTGCTCGCCATCCTTAATCTCAGGACGGCCATTGATCAACAGGCCGGTGAAGACTTCCGCCTGGCCACTCAACGCGCAGACTACTTTCATGTGTGCGGCCAGTAACAGCGCTTTCAGAGAAAGGCCTACTTCGCGTGCCACTTTCTTAAGGCGCTCAGAGTTTTCCTGGGAGATCGGGACTTCAAGTCTTCTCACCTCGAGAGCTTGCGCAAGTGAGGCCGTCCTGCGCTGCACAATGTGGGTGGCCGTGGCGTCAGCCAGTATCCTGCTCCAGTAGCCGCGGCACTGCTCTGACTGAAGAGCATCCTTCTCCAATGCCACAAAATCTTTGTATGCGGCCAGGAGAGGACTGGCGGGCAGCGGTTTTTCGTGCAGCAAAGCAAAGTATCGATGGAAAAGCTCCGTCAACGATGAAGCCACACTCCAGCCATCAAGGAACGGTTCGCTCATCGTGAACTGGATTTCGTCGTTCTTCCGCAAGTGAACCTGGAAGCGCAAGAGCGGCGCCTCGCTCCATTGGAATTTCTGTCGGGTTTCTTCCTTTAGCCAATGATCTATTCGGCTCTGCTGCTCGCCCTCAGGCAGGTGCCGCAAATCCTCCACGTGCAGCTCAAGCCGTGCGTTGCGATGTACAAGCTGCAATGGCTGGCTGAAAGCGTTTCCATCAAACGATGTCCGCAGCATTTCGTGCCGAGCTGCCATCTGATCGAGCGTGGATTGCATCTTCTCCGCCTGAAAGGGCAGGCGCAGGTGAAAACTGCTGACGTAGATGCTGTAATCCGCGCTGTATTCGCTATGGAAGACCATGCCCGCCTGTAGCTGGGAAATTGGGTATGCATCCTCAATCTCGTCCGGCATTTTTCCGCGGTCCTCCATGGAGATCATGCTGAAGGGCGTGTAGGGGCTGGTGCTTTCTGGTTTTACTTGTATGTGGTTGATCGCCTCACTCAGCTTGCGGACCGTAGGATTTTGGAAAAGCTGCTGAAGCGTAAAGGTCACTCCTCTCTCCAGGGCCTTTGCGCGGGCTTTGATGCTGCGGATGGAATCGCCACCCAAATCAAAAAAGTTGTCGTCAATTCCAATGCTTCTGAGGTCGAGAGCTTCCCTCCATGCTTCAGCCAACGCTTCTTCCTGAGAAGTGCCCGGAGGCGTATGGCCGTTCACGGTGGTGGAAGCGTCCCATGCCGGCTTTGGCAATGACAGGCGATCTACTTTGCCATGCTCAGTGAGAGGCAGCGACTTTACCGGAATGAAAACGGCGGGCAGCATGTATTCCGGCAACCGCTCCTTTAGCCTGTTGCGTAATTCATACAGGTTCAGCAAAGAGTTATTGCTGGCCACGTAAGCAGCCAGGCGTTTGTCACCGTTGTCGTCCTGATGCGCCGTGACAACACACTCCATCACTCCTGGGCACTGCATGATTGTGGATTCGATTTCTCCCAGTTCAATGCGGAAGCCGCGCACCTTTACTTGGTTATCAATCCGCCCCAGGTACTCCAGGTCTGAGTTTCGTAAGCGTGCCAGGTCGCCGGTGCGATAGAGCCGTGCGCCGCCTTCTTTACTGAAAGGATCAGGAACGAACCTTTCCGCGCTCAACTCCGGGCGACGCCAATAGCCTCGCGCCAAGCCTCGGCCCCCGACATACATTTCACCGATCTCGCTCTCGGAGACCTGATTCATGTGTTCGTCAAGCAAATGCACTTGCAGGTCTGGAATGGGCCTGCCAATAACACTTCCGCGCATGGCATGAACGTCGCTTTGCAGAATTCGGCGATAGGTGACGTGAACTGTGGTCTCCGTGATCCCAAACATATTCACTAGCTGCGGGTTCTCATCTCCGTGTCGCTCCAACCATGGCTTCAGGCATTGCAACTCCAGGGCCTCGCCGCCGAAGATTACCAATCGCAGTGCCAGCCGTTCCGGATTCACGTCCGCCTGTATCAGTTGGCGAAAAGATGAGGGCGTCTGACTCAGCACGGTTACGCGCTCCCGGCAGAGCAGTTCATAGAATGCCTCCGGGTTGCGGCTGACAAAATAAGGAACAATCACAATCTTGCCGCCGTGAAACAGCGCACCCCACATCTCCCATACGCTGAAGTCAAACGCGTAAGAATGAAAAAGAGTCCATACATCGTCCTGGGAAAAGCTGAACCAGTCCTGCGTTTCTGTGAAGAGTCGCAATACGTTCCCGTGCGTGACGACAACCCCTTTGGGATTTCCGGTTGAGCCCGACGTATAGATCACGTAGGCGGCATTTTCAGGGAGTACATGAACGGTCGGATTTTCTACGGCTTGCTTCTCAATGTGCTCGCGGTCTCTCTCGAGACAAACGATTGACGTGCCGTCACGTAGAAGCTGTGAGGCTAAATGCTCTTGCGTGACCACGAATTCAACACTTGCATCCGCAAGCATCAGCGCCAGCCGCTTTTGAGGATACTGAGGATCGAGAGGGAGATAGGCAGCCCCGGTCTTGAGAATGCCAAGAATTCCCACAAGCATCTCCACGGACCGCTCCAAGCACAGGCCCACCACCGCCTCCGGTTGTACGCCAAGGCTGCGCAAATAGTGCGCCAGGGCATTTGCCTGCTCGTTCAATTCCCGATAGGTCAGTGCCTGGTTTTCACAAACAACGGCGACGTCAGCAGGCGAACGAAGGGCCTGCGCCTCAAATGATTTATGGATTGCTTCGCCGCTCTCTTTTGCGCGACTGGATGAACTGGGTCCGCTGCTTTCTTCGCGCATCCGCTCTGCGAGGCCATCTCTTTTTGCCGCAATTTCAGCCAAATGCGAAGCCCCTCTCATGTCTTAGACCTCTCCTTGTCTGGCGCTGTGCGCAAAGTCAGGCACTGTTCCCTCACGCAGCTTGTCTGTTTCTTTCTGCGCCAGCAACAACCCTTGTGTCTTTTCGGCAGGCAGTTCACACGACTGCAAAATCGCTGCAATATTTCGCTCGTAATTGGCTGCAATCGCTTCGAGCAGCACTTGATAGTCACGCAGCAAGCCCGCGATGCCCGTGTCACGCAGCCGATTTGCGTCGTAACCAATCTTCAGGTGCAACTCTCGCCCCGGCATTACCCATAATGTAAGTGGATAATTTGATCTTTCTCTGGATTGCACATTGGCAATTCGCAGATCCGACTCTGATGCGCTGGCCCACGAAACTGCGGGATAGTTTTCGAATACCAGAATGCTTTCAAATAACGGGACTTGCCGAGGCGAAGAGGTCCATGACTGCACTTGCGAGAGAGGCGTATATTCGAACTGGCTCATCTCAGACTGGCGCTCCTGCAAGAGCTTCAGCCAGTCGATTAAGTTTGATTGCTCCGCAACTCGGGCCCGCATTGGCAAGGTGTTGATAAAAAGTCCAACCATGGATTCCACATCAGCCAATTGCGCTGGCCGGCCCGAGCAGACCACGCCAAAAATAACATCGTCTCTGCCGGTCAGGCGATTGAGCAGCAAGGCCCATGCGCCCTGCACAATTGTGTTCAAAGTCACTGGGCACTGCCGCGAGAGCGCCTGCAATCGGGCAGTTGAACCTTCAGAAAGGTGGGTTTCCTGTTCCTGAAAATTTTCATTGGAGCCGTTGCCGGGGTGAACGCGCAGCAGAGAACTTAAAGAAGCAGATACATCAAATCCTTTGAGAAAGTGCCTCCAGAAATCCGCGGCCTTGGTGAAGTCCTGTTCCCGGAGCCAATGTATGTATTCGCGGTATGGACGCTCTGGCCTTAGCTTGACTGGCTGCTTGAGGCGCAAGCTTGCATAGCACTCCAGGACATTGTTCAGGACGATCGGGAGAGACCATCCATCCATCACCAGATGGTGGCTGCTCCATACAAACTTGTGCTTTGCCGCCGTAGTCTGGATCAGCGCAAAATGCATGAGCGGCGCCTGCCGCAAATCCATTTCCCGCACACGATCTTCTTGCAAGTAAGTTTCCAGGCGGCTTTCCTGCTGCCAACTGCTGAGCGTCCTCCAATCCTCTTCTTGCCATTGCAATTCCCCGTTCTGCCTGATGACATGAACCGGCTCATCGCTTACGATTTCCCATTCAAACCCAGCTCGCAGTGCCGAATAATTGTCCACAACTCGCCGCCAAG
>JASLFF010000348.1 GCA_030150795.1 Terriglobales bacterium
GATGAATTGTGCACTTGAGCATCCTGTGGCCCAGCCGCCCCCGGCTCTGCGATGACCGACTGCAGCGGCCTTGGCTCGCCGGCGGCTCTCGGCTTGATCTTCATTCCAAAGTTCGCCTCGTAAGCCTCTCTCCCTTCCGGCGTATCCATCCTGTACATATCCGGCGTAGGCTTCCATACAATTGGGTTCGGATTCTTCAATCCGCGCTCATCCGCGTCCATCCGCGGTAAATCCTTCTTTTCCTCCGTGCCATCAGTATTCATTAGTGGTAAGCCTTGATTTTCCTTTGCGCCCTCTGCGTCCTTTGCGGTAAAAGTCCTTTGCTGTTGGTGTTGGTTTTGGTTTTGGCTGATTGCTGAGTGCTGACTGCTGATTGCTTTTTCGCTGATTGCTTCTTCCTCATCCACCGTTTCCCGCACCATCTCTTCATCCTTCGCCTGCCCGAACGTCGTCTGGCCCACGTTCGTCATCGCCAGTTGCATGGAATACAACAGCAACCCGGCTTTCTTCGTTGAGATCGTGTCTTCAATCAGCGCTTTCTGTATTCGCATCAACCCTACCTGGATCGCATTGGCATCTTCCACCACCGGAAGCATCAGCATCAGCTCCCGCGCCTCCGCCATCTGCCTGTGGGCAAAACAGTAGATGTGGTGCTTCATCTGCGGAGACCGGCACGCCGTTCCGTCCTGCCGCACCCACTGGCAGCGCGGAGCCATGTCCGCCATCTTGAGCCTCTGCTTCAGCTTCTGGTAAACCTTGTCTTCCTTTGTCGACCCCTCCGTGATCTCCCGCTTCATCCCCGGATTCCTCTCCAGCAGCCTCGTCAGCTCTTCATAGGTCTGCGCCAGCTTGACCGCAAGCGCATTCGCTCGCTCTTGCAACTTTTCCTGCTGCTCAAGTTCCCGCTGTTGAAGGTCTTCATGTTCATTGTTTGTCAAAGTTTTACCGTTCACAGTCCCACACGCCATGGCTCAGCTCCTCTTTCCCGCCCTTTTATCAGACACTAGACACTGCTCCAAATCCGAATCAGGCGAAAGTGATCAACTCTAGTAAAAATTTCTGTGCGAATCAATAGCGAAATAGGACATTGGCCGAGTCTGATAATAATTTACACTGTTAAATGACGTAACCAGCAGAGCTGGAAAGACTTACAAGAACGCCATCAGCAAATTCGCAATCGGCTGAGTGCAGTTCAAGCGCGTATTATCAGACCCAAAGAAAATCGCTGCGATCTTGGACATGTACCGCAACTTTTTCGCCCTGCTCCTGTGGCACAGGTGCTCATGCCCTTTGCTGATGTTTTGAGCGGGGGGTGGCCTAACTTTTGCTCCGAGCGCACCTCTGCTCTTCCGCCTCTGCTCTTCCGCTTCGGACCCAACGTAGGATTCAGGCCCCACGGGGTGGAGCAGGCCTTCAGGCCTGCGGTAAAGCTGATAGCGAAATCGGCTTTAGCCGCTGAGGTACCGGATCCATCCTGCCTCGAAATGAAGGATGCGCCGAGCTGTATGGATACTCCTCCGCCGTGCGGACCAGTCGCCGCCTTACCGGATTCTGCCAGATGTAGTCTTAGTACTTGGCATACTCAAGTGAATCTCTTATTCGGCGATCAAAAAAGCTGGGCTGCCAGATGTCTCTCTTGGCTTTCAGGTTCTTGTTCAACTGAAAAGAGAAGCCGCCTTTCACACATTGCATTGCTCTCTCCAGAGTGATCCCAGTGGGCGTCAGGATCAGGTGAAAATGGTCTGGCATCACAACAAACTCATGTAGCAGATACTTCTTCTGCTGTCGGTAATCGAGCATGACTTCGATGAACAGTCGCGCAATTTTTTCAACCTGGAACAGGTCTCTTCTCGGCTCCACATTTGTGGTAACAAAGTATGTGGACTCGCTGGTTGTCCCTCGATGAGGAATTGTCAAAAATTCACCTCAGCGGCTAAAAGCCACCCAAGTACCTGATCTTACCGCAGGCCTGAAAGGCCTGCTCCACCCCGTGCTCCTCCTGCTCTATTTTTTCATCCTATAGGTTCTGAAGGATTACAATTTGCCCAGCAAACACTACAGCCGGGAGCCGCCATGACCAAAGACGAGATCCTAAAAAAGCACAAACAGTATCTCTTCCCTTCTGTCTTCACGTATTACGCTGACCCGCTGGTGACGGACCGCGCCAGCATGCAGCACCTGTGGGACATTGAGGGAAACAAGTACCTGGATTTCTTTGGCGGCATTGTGACGATTTCCGTGGGGCATGCCAATCCGCGCGTGACCAGCAAAGTCAAGGCGCAAGTGGATAGGCTGCAGCATGGTTCGGCGGTCTTTCCCAATGAAGCGGTGGTGGCGCTGGCGGAAAAGATTGCGCAGATCACTCCGGGCGAAATCAGCCAGAGCTTTTTTACCAACAGCGGCACGGAGGCCAATGAGTACGCGGTGCAACTGGCGCGCATATTTACCGGACGGTTTGAAATTGTTGCGCTGCGCCACGGCTATAGCGGACGCTCACAGCTGGCGCAGTCACTCACGGCGCACAACACCTGGCGCAAATCGCTGCCGGTGCCGGCGCCGGGCGTGGTCCATGCCATGAATGCGTATTGCTATCGCTGCCCGCTGGGCAAGACTTACCCCAGCTGCGAAGTGGCCTGCGCGAAAGACGTTGAAGCCGTGATTCAGACATCGACCTCAGGGCAGATTGCCGCGTTCTTTGCCGAGCCGATCCAGGGTGTGGGCGGATTCATTACGCCGCCGAAGGAATATTTCAAGATCGTTTTCAAGATTGTGAAGGATTATGGCGGGCTGTTTATCTCCGATGAAGTACAGACCGGCTGGGGACGCACCGGCAAACGCTGGTTCGGAATTGAACAATGGGAAGTTACGCCGGACATTATTACTGCGGCCAAGGGGCTGGCGAACGGCGTGCCGGTGGGCTTGACGGCGACGCGCCCGGAGATTGCCGCCAGCTTTAAGGGCTTGCACATTTCGACCTTCGGCGGAAACCCTGTGACCTCAGTGGCGGCCAAGGCCACGATTGATGTGATTGAAGAAGATCGCTTGATGGACAATGCTGAAACAGTTGGCCGCTACTATCGCGATGGGCTTGAGGCGCTGAAAGAGAAACATGATGTCATTGGCGACGTCCGCGGCATGGGCTTGTTGCAGGCGATTGAGTTGGTAAAAAATCGCGCTACTAAAGAGCCTGCGCCCGAAGCGACAAATCAATTTATGGAGCAGTGCCGCAAAGGTGGCTTAATCGTGGGCAAGGGCGGCTTTTTCGGAAACGTGATCCGGACTTCCCCGCCGCTGAATATTTCCAAAGCGGATGTGGACGAGGCCATCCGCATCATGGACCAGGCGTTCACGGCGATGGCACCGCAGATGGTTGGCGCGGAAGCTAGAAGCTAGAACAAGATCGGGTGATCGCGCGTGATCGGATGATCGGGTGATCTGATTGCAGAAATACCAAAATTGCCAAAGACCGCCGAAATTGTGGTGGTTCAGTTTCCTTTCAATTCATCACTAAGGTCATGAACGTCGGCCAAAAAATTGCAAGCAGGCATTCTGAGGCGACGAGAAAGCTGAAAGGTAGTGGGTTTCAATCTTGGCAATGTTTGGCAATTCCGGCGATTTTGGCAATTCCCTAATCTCCCATCGCTGCTTGCGTATCAATGCGCGCCTGTAAACTCGGCCCATGATTTCCCACCTGGGAGAACGCCGCCACCGCCGCCGGCACTGGATGCTCCCAGTCATAACCTTCTTCGCCGTGCTGCGTGATATCGAGGCCCTGAATCTCATGGTCTTCCGGCACGCGCAGACCGAGGACTGCATCAACCAGCTTTAAGATGGCCAGCGTGC
>JASLFF010000443.1 GCA_030150795.1 Terriglobales bacterium
ATGTTGGTTCGTGCCTAGCGTTGACCCCATAGCGATAGCTCAGGCTTGCCCGAATTGGGATTCGCCTTTCCGTACCACAATTCAAAGCTCCGAACGAAGCGGTCGCCTTGCAGCGCGATAGCCCGGCTGTGGCCACCGGCGCGGATGACGTCGCGCACCTGCAGAACTTCCGGCTCGCCGTCGCCATAGTGGACCACGATTCGGTCAAACTCTATAGGTGCATTCTTAATGCGTATTTGCAGAAAACGGTAGCGCCCGGCGGCCTTCCCAACTTCAATGTTGTCATGGTCATGCTGGCCGTCAACATGGGCTTGGCCAAGATAGTTCCAGTTTGCGGCATGGGCTGAGGGCACGATATAGAACATCAGCGCTATAGCAAAAAGCGAAATCAGGACTTTCTTCATTTAAAGGTGTTCTCCTCTCAATTTACGTTTTCAGGGTGCAGGATCGTGACCATCATGGTGTTCTTCTACCAAGCGGGTCAAGTTCTGAGAATGGTTCCGCTTCATGAAACCCAGAACCACAATGTAAGTTGCAGGAATACAAGTAACCGCAGGACCCGAAAATAGGCGCAACTTTTTGCAGCGTAGTAGAAATTGAGAGGGGAACAAAGATTACTTTTGTAATTAATCTGCTGCCGCCGCTCTGCCTGTGGAAGCTGCGTTTATTAACTTTGTTCGCAGTCGATGGTTGAGCGGTTCGGAATAAAAGCGCGCCACTAGATAACCCAGCCCTCCTGCGAGAGCCAGTGTGGCCAGAAACCAGAGCGGCACCAGATGAATGCTCTGATGGAAATAGAAGAAGAGGCCCACCATTGGCCAGACCGCGAACATGTGGGTAAGGTAAACCTCATAACTGTTGCGCCCAAACCAGCGCAGAAAAGCGGTTGAGCGATACAAGACATCACCAATGCTGCTCAAGCTAACGGCGCGGGTTGGTTTAATTGAAACTTGTTTGTGCCCGGTTTGATTTTCAGACCTTTGCTGTAGCGCTAGCAGCAGGAGCGCGCTCCCAATCTCCAGGACCGTAACGTCAAGACCGGCTTTATAAAATGCGAAACGAACAGCAATTCCGCGAAACACGGTGATGATCAGACAGAGAAGTACACCGCTGATCCTGAGTGCCAGATTTGCTTTATCACTTAATCTGTTTTTTGTGGCGATCATTGCTGCTAGGCAGCCAAATGCAATCCCATCCATGCAGGAAAGATAGCCGTAATCGGACCAAAGCTCGTTTTGTGTGTGTACCCGCGCAAATGGGCCGATCAGCACAAAGCAGATGAGCGTGCCGATCAGGAGAGCCTGCTTTCGCAAAAATGTGCATAGAAGCGGAAACAGAATATAGAAAATCTCTTCTACTGAGAGCGACCAGAGCACGTCCCACGAGGCAGGCAGGTACCCGGTTTTGGCCTCCAGCCAGTTCACATGGAACCCCAGCGCCGCGATTGAGGCACGTGTCAGCGAGGTATGCTGCGGATTGACGACAAAACGTGGAATGCCAAGCCGGTCCAGCAGAATCAGCACCAGCAGGAGTCCTGCCAGACAGGGCATAATGCGGGCAAAGCGCATCTGGTAAAACTGGCGGACATTAAGCTGGCTGAGGCGGCCCCAGCGCTTCAATGACCATGAGGTGATCAGGAATCCGGAGATTACAAAGAACATTCGAACGCCGTAATATCCATTCCAGAACAGCGCGCGATTGGCCGCTGGGCCGAGCAGATGGCCCAGGCTGCTGTCACGAAAGTGTATCCGCAGATTAATGTGGTGCAGCACCACCGCAACAATGCAGAGCCCACGCAGCAGATCAATGCCCGGCACTCGATACTTTTGTTCTCCAGCATCTGCCGTCAAAGACATTGCATCTCCCTGAGAATCTTCAACATGCATAGTAAACCAGGGCCTTGGCTGAATTAATTTGTCGGATAGGGTATGTGGCGGACAACACCTCCTTACTGAGTGGGTCATCAGACTATAAAGACCAATGCTGGGCAGGTTATCTGCGTAGCTGGTGCTCATCCTTGGTCCAGACTACTTGGAGGACATTTTGCGGACTCAATGGATCGTGCTCTCAGGACTGCGCAGCCTCAGAATAGCGTCAAAGGATGGCGGTCCTTGTAATGAATATCGAATTCAAGACCATTCTGTTGAATTTCGCGCTGTCGATGTCAAGGGACAGCCTTACTCTCATCCGTCCAAATGGCGCGTGCTGGATGGCGAAGAAATCAAGCTACATTTTGCCTTGCAAACACCAGTGGCAGAGTGGCTGGATAAGAACCTTTACTTACCTGCTTCCGCGTAAAAGTGACTTTGACGCGTTCAAATTTGCCTGTGCGTTTTTCTTGGTGGTTTTATCTGATTGCTGCCCGTTGCGGCGTGTCCGGCTGTTGATCGTAGAGACGATCCAGAGTTTTTACGACAATTCTGGTATTGCCGCTGTTGGGAGCCTGGTGAAGAAAGAGTGCTGCTTGGCGCTCAAATATCTCTAACGCTTGCTCTTCTACAAGGTACGTGCGTTCTCGTGGGTCTGAAATCACCCATACGCCCTCACTCCGACGAGAAATTGTGAGTTCGCGTTCCATTGTTCTTGCTGGCAAGATGCGTCCATCCTCCTGACACATTGTTTCTCTAAGCTCAAGAGTCACCGATCCACTCTCATGCTTGATTTTTATTTTTTTAACTTCTATCTGGCTAAAAATAGAAAATGGACGTGCAACATCCAGAGTCTCGCCGCCGATCAATTGATTGGCATGAACTCTACTGCTTTCCAGAATTGCCGTCGCAATCTGGCGTCTGCTGGGCATTTGGCGTTGGATGATAGTTGCGACAATTGAACCTGAATCATGACCGCCCTCATCCGTGTTTTTGGCGTCTTGCTGTGACGATTCAGTTAGTTCTTGTTGCGCCCCGTCTGCGTCGCTATCGGCAATCACACGACTAGCTGAGGAGGGAACTTGAACAGCGGAATGAATGCGCGAATTACTCCTGGCTTCCACTTGCGGGCGACTGTCATCACCCATGATCTTGGCCAGCAAATTCGTGTCGGCTTCAGGCCCGATGCGATAGCGATAGAAGCGCGGTCGTCCACGACGAACCCAGTGGGGCGCCATCCATGACTCAGTGAGGACTCCTGAACGCACGGAACTTAGGAATGTTTTTTCTTCCGGCGAAAGGACAATACCCACGTGGCCCAGCCACACGGCGAGGTCGCCCGGCTGCGGAGTCTTTACCCGCTGAAAGTCGCTTACGCCACGATACAAAACGCGTGAATCTTCATACGGATAGATCAGTCCGGCGCGCGTGTAAAGCAGATGTACCAGGTGGGAGCAATCTGGCTTGAGGCGAATTCGCCTTTCCGATTGCAAGGCAAATGCAGCCAGTGCTTGGCCCTGTTCAGGCGATAGCAGAACAGTGTCTGCGGGATCGTCGGTCGCCGCGGCTCTGGCTGCTGGGCCGACGATTGGGATCAGTAGAGACAAGATCACCAGGCCGAGTTTGAAAGCGGATCGCATCAAATCAAATGATTGTGGCCAGGTTCATTGTCTGATGCTTTAGTGCGTTTCAGAGTTGGTTTCTGCAGACGCAGTAACTCATTGGTACATGGACGGCTGTTACTGATTGGATCTAAAGCTATTTACTGGGCCCAGTAATATTCCTCTCTGGCATGGACCACCAGATCCTTCTGCTTTGTTTTGACGCTGATCTTATGAAAGCCTTCGCCCGGGTTGGTCCTGTCCGGCGTGTATCCCAGGCTGTATTGATTGCGCAGGTCTTCTTCTATCTGAGCGTAAATCTTTTCAACCGTCTGTTTGCCGGAAACTTCAAACAGCCGTCCCCCGGTCTCACGCGACATCTGTTCCAATATCTTCTTTCCATCTACGCGCTGTTCCTGCGGATATCTGCTGCGCCCACCACCGGGACCACCATGATGGCCTCCCATTCCTATTCCTCCAAATCCGCCTCCAAAGGAACGGTCTTCATCGTCCTTGAACAGGATCGAGTAAATGATCGTGTCTGCGCGTTGAGCTGTTTCAATAGCAGTTCGCAACGTTTCCTTGCTGCCGCGATCATCTCCGTCAGAAAGAATAATCAATGCTTTCCGTCCAGTCTGTTTTTTCATCAGTTCGTCTGAAGCCAGATAGACTGCGTCATACAATAATGTTCCGCCGCCCCTGCTGCTACCATCGTGATGGCCGCCATGACGGCCAGAATAGCCTCCGCTTGGACTCTGACCCTGCGAATTTCCTCCGCTGGTTTGCGTGAATTGCGGCGTCTGCAGGCTATCAAGAGCAGACCGCAGCTTTTCCCGCGAAGAGGTCAAATCCTGGTCTAGTTCCACTTCATGATCAAAGTGGATAAGGAATGCCTTGTCTTTTTCCGGACGCAGCATCTGGTCGATAAAGCTCGAACTCGCCGTGCGCTCCTGGCCTAGGACTCGACGTTGGCTCATGCTGGTATCCACCAGCAAGCCCAACGTGAGAGGCAGACTGTTCTCCTGCGAGAAATAATGCAGCGTTTGCGGGCGTCCGTCTTCTTCCAACACGAAATCGTCCTTCGTCAGATTGTTCACGATTTTTCCGTGCTTATCGCGAACGGTGGCGGGAACATTTACCACCTTCACGTGGACGGTCATATCTGCTTTTTCCTGGCCGCGCGTTCGCGCCCCAACCAGCAGTAAGCAGAGAATCGCGATGGCTAGCGAGATTCGCATCAGGTTTCCATTCAATTTGTTGCTTTGCAAAGTGTTTCCTCCATGAAAGGCCTGCGGGGTCGATCCACTCTCGGCGCATAGTGAAAGGAAATCAGGGATTCATGGCGCTATCCCTGGGAATCTAGATTCGTGAGTTTATCTCCGATGTGTGATGCTGATTTTCGCGCCCTGCGGTTAAGAGTGCGGTAAAGAGCTTGTAAGGAAGCGGTAAATTACATGTAGGAAATCTTCCATGAGAGTTCCAGCCAATTGTTCAATATCGCGATGGATTATCCGGAGCTGAATTCGTCTGGAAAGAACGGTTGACAATGACGCCGATATCTCATAGCTTAAGCTCTTAAGACTTAATTGTATGCCTAGCCGTAAGAATCCGGTGCCACCGACCCGAGCGGAACTCCGTATCTTGAACGCATTATGGGAGTTAAAGTCGGGTACGATTGATGAAATCATTCATC
>JASLFF010000460.1 GCA_030150795.1 Terriglobales bacterium
GTTCAGACCACCTGAGCTGCTTTTGACTTGGCAATGGCGTGAAGTGACTACGCGAAAATAATAGCAGATGCCCGTGTAAGTCCCTAAAATTAGGCGGCTTTCGGCGAACTGTAACTGAGTTAGTGGCGTCACGTCTCTGCTGAAATTATCGAAAGCCCGTCGCTATGCGATGGCGACTCCTTTCCATGTGCGCGAAAAGACGCCTGCAAGCAGGTAAGCTGCAGCGGCGCAAAGCAGAGTAGCAGTCAAACCAAAGTGGATGGCGATGATCATGGCCATGACTGATCCCAGGACGCTGGCGGCAGCATTGAGAGCCCAGGCCCATTCCACGGTCTCTACCAGGCGCAGACCTGTCGGGAACGGCATACCCATGAGAAAGCCGAGCGGCGCCAGGACTATGCCGCTGAGAAGCAACTTGATAACGAAGGGCAGACCAATGGCAGCTGAGAGCAGCCACGGCAGCAGAAGGACATCGACCATAATGAGCGCTGAAATGAATCCGATCAGCGGAAGGATTTTGCTGCCGCTGCCGATTCTGCGTCGCGCCGCAACGCTGCCGATGCCACTGGAAAGCAGAAGTAGAAAGACAACTACCGTCAATGCATACGTGGGATGGCCAAGAAAAAGAACAAAGCGCTGGATCAGAGAAATTTCCACCAGGATGAAACCAAATCCAACGGCGATGAAGTAAAGCAGAGCAACAATCCCAGTCCTGGGCGCGTTCTGGCGATGACGATGCAGTGCTAAAGGCAGAATCAGGAACGCAAGCACGGCGATAATAGAGATAATCAGCAACATTCCCAGCACTACAACGCCCAGGTTGATGCGCCAGTCCATGCCGCGCCCAGTACCGGCCAGAATGTTTTCGATGACGTGCCGTGTCTTCAGCGTGAAGAAAAAAAACGGGGCGCTGTCACTTACAGGTGAGACGTTATAAGCATAGGTGCGCGCGAATCCCGTGGGATCATTCGATTCGATCAGATTTCGGAATGCCGCAGCCGCCGGCGGAAGAGGCTGCAATCCAGCGAATTCACGCGTAGGATTCAGCCAAAATAAATTGGGATTTTCACGCACATGGGCCACGACTACGGCGTATTCCCCGGCGGTGAACGGAGTCTTTTTGGCCAGCACCAGCACCGGACGACCGTCTTCATTCAGGCCTCCGTCGGCGACGACAACGAAATGCCCGCGCGGATCGGCCACGCCGATGCGATGCAGCGACTCGACGGCCTGTGAGACCACACGCAAAGCCTCGCGCGGCTGTTTGAACTCCCAGCGCGTAATGGCAATCATGCCGTCGGGCTTAAGGTGATCAAAGTATTCGCGGAAGGCTTCAACGGTGTAAAGATTGTTTTCGCTTAAAGCAAAAGCGCCGGCGGCTGTTGAAGCCCAGGTATCCACGAGCGTCATCTGCACCACGTCATACTTTTCGTGCGAGCTGCGGATATAGGAACGGCCGTCCTGAACGTGGATGTGGACTTGCGGCTGGTCGTAAAGATGGAAAGAGTAGTCGGCATAGCGGCCGCGCATTACATTGTTGGCGATGGTGGGATTGATCTCAATTCCCGTAACGCTGGGGCTGCCATTAGCCACGGCGCGCATCACGTCCACGCCGCCGCCCGGCCCGATAATGGCAAAGTCGCCATGGGGACGCAGTACGTTGGCGACGGAGGGCGCGGCAGACATGAGACTTTTCTTCCAGTTGAATCCAGAAGTCTCCGGCAAACCCGTATACATTGGCGTTGCAGAAGCATTTTGTTCCCAGCGCGCCGGATCAACGTTCATAATTGCCGTTGTAGCGTCGGCATCAATCACTACATAGCGCCCGCCAAGCTGCGTGCTGACCTCAATGCGGGAAATAGCATTCCAGCGCGCGTACTCAATCCACTTGGGATCGCGAAAAACGCCTTTGGCATAAATCACGTCAATGATTTTGCCGGAATAATTGGCGGCCATGAGCACAATGAAGATCGCGGCCAAGGTATACGCTGCGCGACGCAGCTTGATCTGGTCTGCCCATAACGCAGCGGCCACGGCCATGCAGGCTGACGCGAGGAGCAGCGCATTGGGCGCGCCGATAAAGTTCAGCAACGGTACAACTGCCAGGCAGGCGGTTGCGCCTCCGGCAAGATCGGCGCCGTAAAGCTGCGAGATGTGATTAGACGAGCGCGCAAAGAGCACAGAAAATAAAAGTCCCGTCAGAAAAAAGGGCACCGCCGCCGCCAGATAAATAATCGTGAGCTTGCCAAAGTTGCGGCCAGTGACTTCCAGCGAAACCGGGGTATGCAGCACCACTTCCACTGAGCACAGAATGAAAATCGAGTTCAGCAGGCACAGCCATCCGCCCAAAGTGCGCATGCTGAAGCGCGCCAGCCATTCCTGACGTATGTGGGCAAACACGCCGCCCGATCCCAGGCCCAGCAGCGCCACGGAGATGGCAAAAAACGCAAAGTGATAGAAGAGCACCACGCTGAACAGCCGAGTAAGCGCCAGCTCCAGCAACAGGCTGGCAAGGCTGACCAGAGCTACAGCCAGCATTATGGTGCGGGAGATAGTTGGTGTGGAGGCGGTCTGGGGCTCCGCGCCGAGGGTGGAATGGGCCAATTAGTCTAGAACTCCTGAGTAGCTATTATTGACACTCGATTGTTCAAGTCAGCATTTGTATCTACGATTGTTAACCTGGCTTGGGCGTTTCATCCTGATGCATGAGTTTAAACAAGATGTTAGCTATAGACGCAACAGGCGTATCCGGCTGAAATCCAACTGTTTGCTCTTTGCCCGTTTTGGTTTTTACAGTGACATCTTCGTAAGGGTCGCCCTGATTTACGCTGGTTTGGATTTTCAAACTGATTACCGAGTCGCCCCTCGACTTCAATTTCTTGTCCAATAATTCTTGAACATGCAGCTTCTTGTCTGCCAAGCGCAGCGCTGTGCTCGCATGCTCGAAACTTTCACGTACTTGTTGGTAGTAATCTATTTTTTTAACAAGTTGT
>JASLFF010000461.1 GCA_030150795.1 Terriglobales bacterium
AGGAAGACCGCATTCAAGAATGCAAGGAAGAGTCTGGTAGTTGCGACATTGCTACTGATGTTGGTCAACGGCGGCTGGGCGCTGGGGGCCGATTCGCTGCTCCTGCAGGAAGAAGCCGCAGCACACAAGACCCAGGACGGCATAACGGTATCAGCGCAAGCTGCTGCCACGCAAACTTCAGTTCAGCAGACTTCCGCTCAGCAGACTGTTCCTTCGCAAACCGGCCAGCCACAGAGTCAACCGGCAAACTCCATTTTTATGCTTCCTCCGGGAACCAAGCTGCCGCTGGGACTATTGCGCCCGCTGCAAGTCAAACCGGGACGAGATGTTTATTTGCAAATTACGTTTCCGGTAACAGTGGGCACGCAGATGCTGATTCCACCGGGCGCATACGTTCAGGGCGTGGTTCAGAAAGTTATTAAGAAAGACCGGCGGTCACTGCAATTCGCCATCACTTCCGCCAACCTGATTTTTTCTAATGGCTACACGGTCCCGATTGGCGGCACGGTGACCGTCGGAACCACGATTGCCGCGCTGAACCCAGCACAACCCGGCTCTGGGAGTGGTCAATCGGTGCCCGCTATGGCGGCTGTGGGAAGCGTGGCTCCTCCGCCTCTGCCTCCGTTGCCGCCGTTGCCATCAATGAACGGCGTACGCAATGCCATGATCGGCCTGGGCGTGGCCGCCGCGGTGGGCACTACTGTGCTGATAGTGCTGGCCCACAACCGCGATCCTGAGATAGAAGTTGGCACGCCACTGGAAATCATTCTGCCTGCGCCGGTCTATCTGGACGCCACGCGAGTTGCCGCGGCGATCCAGCAGTATGACCAGCAGACCAGCAATGCTGCGCCGCAGATTGTGCAGCCGCCTAAGAAGCCGAAGATGTGTTATGACCCCGGCACACCCGGCACGCCGGATGTGGTGATCCCCGGTTCACCCGGAACGCCCGATACCGTGATACCAGGCACCAATGGCATGCCCGATACGGTAATTCCAGGCAGCCCTAGGACGCCTGACACGGTGATTCCAGGAACGCCGGGAACTCCCAGCAGTACGTATCCGTGCCCGTAGTGGAGAACAGTTGCACGGATTTCTCGCGCAGAGTGCTTTTGGTCGTCACTTGGGGGAAGCGCGGAGCACAACGAGAATGCGCGTGATTCATGATGGATTAGTAGGCAAAGTTTTACATTCGGTGGGTTCGGGACGAGAGGATCCCCAATTTGGCTCACGCCGCAGTCACACGGATTTTAGGGGCCCGTCTTCCGGGAGCCTTGCGGATTACGATTTCTACGTCCCGGCCAAGCGCGTTGAGAAAATTCATCAGGCGTTCCACGGAAAATCCATCCAGGCGGTAATTTGCCAGAGCGGATATCTTGGGCTGATTTATTTTCAGTACCTCTGAAGCCGCAGCTTGAGAAAGACTTGCGCTTGCAATGATCTGGTTAATGGTTACAGCCAGGCGGACTTTCGTCTGTTTTTCCTCGGCATTGGGTAATCGCAAGTCAGCAAAGACGTTTCCCGACCCTGGAATGATGGATGGTTTACTGGTTTTCGCTGAAACGCGTTTCATAGTCTTCCTGCGCCGCCCTGAGCCGTTTTCCGATCAACTCAATATCTGTGCCAGCTGTCTTAGAACCACGCCGTGACTTTTTCTGAAAGGCGTGAAGTACGTAGACTGCCCCTTCAAAATACACTGTATAGACCGCCCGAAACGTATCACCCCGAAAATCTTCAACCACTTCGAGGACTCCCGGCCCCTCGCCCTTCCAAGGCTTGGCCCGTGGGTGCTTGCCGCCAAACTGGGCTACACTGAGCGCGATTCCGATTCCATCTTTCATGGCCTCCCGGAAAACCCAGTAAGTCTGCTTTGGCGGAGCACACCCAGAAGAGTGGCTTTTCGCCGGGCATCCTGCTTTCTCGCGCCAATGTGAATTATCCCAGTTTTAGGATATACAGGTCAATATGTATTTTTAGCAAGGCCCTACGCTCCAAGCTCCGCCGCTTCTTTCCTAAGCCTCGCCAGCTTGCTCATGAGAAAGAGCAGATAGCCTACGTAAATTCCCCACGCCGCCAGATAGCCGGCCCATAGATATGAAATAGGAGCGACGTGGCCGGGAGCCGTTACGAACATTGCCGGGATCAGCATCATGCCGGCTGCACCGCCTGCGGCGCGTTGAACATGGGCCGCGTCAATCTTCTGCACCGTCCGCTCCATCTCATAACGGAACCAGCAGATCAATGCGCTGAAGCACACGAACGCAAGCATATTGATGAACAAGATGTGTTGCATCTTGGGATCAAGATTCGGCGTGCCAATCATGGGCGCGGGATGGTGCGTGCGGAACCAGCGGTTGGCCATATAAACGATCGGCACATCGAGAAAGGAAAAGACGGCCAGCGCTGCTGCCAAAACCGATGTCGAGCCCGCCGTTGAAGAGCGGCGCATCATCAGATAGCTGACATAGAGCAGCCACAGCATCAACGTGGTATTCAGCCGCATGTCCCAGGGCGACCACCAGACACCCCAGGCATAGCGAGCCCAGATTGGGCCGGTAATCAGCACCACAGAGCAAAAGACCACGCCGACTTCAGCTGTTGTGGCGGCCAGCGCATCCGCTTTGGCACTGCGCTTCCACAGATAAAAAATGGACGCGAGAAAGTTAACGAAGAAGAGCGTGAAAGCGACCGTCGCGGCCGGCACGTGGACATAAAAGATCCGCTGCACGTCGCCCATGGTTTCTTCCGTGGGCGCTACCACGAGTCCCTGATACGTTCCGTAAGCCAGAAAGGCGCAACAAAAAGCGGCGAAGGTGAAAAATAGTTTGGTTTTCATTCTGCGTTTAACACCGTATCAAACAGCAGGAAACATGCGGTGGTAAAGATCACGCAGAATCCTGCCAGAAATTGCAACTGTACCGCGGGCGT
>JASLFF010000485.1 GCA_030150795.1 Terriglobales bacterium
TAGCGCTCCCTCGCTTCGCTTCGGGATGTAAGCCACCCTGCCGTACATCGCCCTTTTGTACCTTTCCACCCCTATCCAACGTAATGCTCCAGCGGTTCCAAACAGTGGAACAATACTGCCCATCAAGGGTTCAGGGAGGTAAAGGGTCTGAGGTAGCAAGGAGTTGTTGTATGGCAGTTGAATATAAAGAGCGCCGCAGGTTTCCGCGCTTTGTGTGCGACACCGGCGTGCGTGTTCATCCGGAAATCGGCCAAACCGGTTACTGGGGCACCGTGGGCGATATCTCGCTGGGCGGCTGTTACATATTTACTTTTTCGCCACTACCCACCGGACAGGTAGTCACGCTTGACATCAAGGCCGGCGACAAAGAAATTCACGTTGCCGGCAAAACGGTCAGCTCGCATCCCGGCGTGGGAATGGGAGTCGCGTTTAACGGATTCACGGCGGAAGATGCTGAAGAACGGCTGAAAGGTTTTGTTCAGCATCTGGCCAGCCAGCCGAAAAAAGAATCGCTGGCGGTTTTTCACTAGGCGGCCACTGCGGTCTTCATTGACCGCAATGCAATCGCACCCAAGATCAGTACTGCGGCCACAATCGCAATCCACAAGACCGCCGGGTGCCTCTCTGTCCACGGACGTTCATCCGGCCTTCCCGTGTATGCTGCGTTGGTTTGTTCTCCGCCAAGCTGCGCCGGGGCGGCGTCTTTCGCCAGCAAAAAAAGCTTCGCGTAATCGTAGATAGGCGGATCCAATTTTTCGTCGCCGTAATAAAGCGTCATCGGCCCGGAAGCCGACGCGTCAAAGTAGAGCCGATGTTCCAATTGCTGCAGCCGCGCGCTTTTTATTTTCAGCGGCGGATCATCGCCATTATCGATTGTGACTTTGATCGTTTTGTGTCCCACTGCGGATAAGCTCACATCGTAATTGTCTGAATCAATCTTCTGCCCTTGCCGCACCATGTGGACGCGGTCAATCTCTCCTGAACCGACGTAGGCGTCCTTGTCGCCCTCCACCTGTACTGAGCGGCGAAAGTTAGGCTGCGACGGATCGATATCGAATGTCACGCGATTCACTAGAACGTTTTCCGGCACGGCAAATGTAAGCACAGTGCCTTTGCGGACTGCGCGGTAAGAGTCGCCGCGGGCCGCGCTTGCCGGTAGCTCCCCAACGGTTGGCGCTCCGCCAACATCGCGCCATACTGCTTTCTGCTCCTCGCGAAACTCTGCGCTTGCGCCGAGAATGTCGTCAGGCTTCACCGGCCCGTCAATTGTGACTCGCAGATATCTGTATACGGAAAGCGGCAGCCGCAGCACGCTGTTTCCGCCCAGCTTTTCTTTTGACAAATCGTAAAGAATTGACTCGCTCAGCCAGGCCCAATGCTCGCCGTGCAGATCGTCCTGGCCTTCCACGCGGGCATGCGCCACAAAATTTTTCGTCGCCAGCCGTAGGTTAATGTGGTCGTATTCGCCGTTAAAAACGAGTGCCGGACTCAGCGGCGACATATCAATCAGAAACTGCGTCTTGCCGCCCACTACTGACTGTTGCAGCACGTTCACGTCTTTGCTGGCGTTTTCCTGGCCGCCTCGCTCCACCACCAGCGCATACGGCACTTCCTGCTGGCCGCTGTACAGGCGCAGGTCGCCCAGATCACGCCGCGCATTTTTCCAGGTCTGCTCATCCACGGCCAAAAAGCGCTGTCCGCCCGGCTGCGCCTGCACCGGTCTTTGATACTTGAAATACGGAATGGCGGGTCCGGCAAGGACCACCGCCAGCAAGAGCGCGCCCATTTTAATGAGTGGCTTCATGCTGAAGTCTCCTGCTCCGTGCCGCCACTCTTGCGCGGTGACAACTTGAACCAGTCGCGATGGTAAGCGTAAGAGACGGCCATCAGCATTACCCCCAGCGCAATGAAGCTCAGGATGCGGTAAATTTGCTGCAACTCGCGCGAATCATAAAGGAAAACTTTGCCTATAGTGACCGCCAGCAGCACCATGGCCTGCCAGCGTATGAATGCTGAGCGCTTCCAGAAACCGGCAACCATCAGCGCCGCGCCGTAAACAATCCATATGGCGGAGAAGCTGAAATCACGCGCAATCTCAAGTTGCCGGGTAACCTCATACATGTTGATGGCGTGATGCTGGTAGGCCCCATTAATCTGGCGATTAAAGTAATCGTTGGCTTCGCTCGTCAAGGCCACAAGCGCCAACAGATTCAGCGCTATTCCGGCCAGGTTCACAAACGGCATCTCCCGCTCTGAAGCAAATCGTTCCCCCGCGGCCACAATGCCCGCCATAATGGCAATCGCAACCAGGAATGTGGCAAAACGCGCATTGAAGACCAGCGTCTGAACATTGAAGTTATCGATGAACAGCAGCCGGCACACCCCCAGCGCCAGGGTGCATCCGGCAAAGATGCGCAGGAAGTTCGCCTCCGATTTCACGGCCACAAACAGCAGAACGGCAGACTCAATCAGCCAGCCAATCGTGATCCAGTGCGCGTCCAGCTTGAGCGGAATGGCCACGGTGATAAAGGCAATCGCCGCCGCCACGTGGAGAAGGTTCACGGTCTTGACCACGTCTGGGTCGCTACCCACGCGCCGCTTGAACTGACTGCTCAGCAGCAGATACACAGCTGCCAGCGCCAGCGCATACCAGGTCAGCGTGACGGTCTGATTGTCATACATGCCATACAAGGCAAGAAAATAAGCGGCGCCATTCACCAGCGGCAGCAGCATCAGCGTAATGGACATGCCTTGATGCCAGCGTGAACGCGTGAGCGGCGTAAGCAGCGGTACCAATGCAAAGACGGTGAAGAATGCCGAGGCAAATAAAACCGTTACCGTGCGCTCAGGCCCGTCATAGAACCTGGCTCCCCAACCGATATACATCGTCGTGGTGCCAAGCATGGCGCCCCACACAATCCGCCGCCACGGCTTGAACGCCACCATGGCCAGTATGGCCACATCGAGCAGCAGCACATAAGAGAACAAAATGATCTCGTGGTTCTCTCCCGTGGAAACCAGCGCGGGCGTGCTGAAGCCGCCAATCATCGCGTAAACAGCCAGGATCTCCGCGTCCTGCGTGAGCGCCAGCGTAATGGTGGAGGCCGTTACCAGGATCATGGCGACAAACGCTACCGATGCTGGAACCAGATGGAAATATTGCGACGCTGCCCACAGAGACAAATAAAGGATGCCGATACCGACAGCTTTGAGCGAATAAGAAAATGCCGCGCTTCCCTTCCTGCGGAAGCTCTCACTCCATACAATCACGGCAATGCCCGCTATAAGCCCTATAGCGACTCGGCCACCCGGACCAATCCAACCGCTGTCAAACGCGTATTTCAGGAAGTAGGCAACGCCAATAAGGATCGCAACTATTCCGATTCGGTTGAGCCACAACTTGCCGATGGTGCCTTCCAGGCTTTCTGAAGAGCGTTGCGCAGCCGGGGCAAACTTTGGCGCCGCCACGTTTGTTCTCGGCGGAATATATGGCATGGGCGGAGGAGGTGTGGGCATGGTCCGCCGTTCTGCATCCTCGCGCGAAACGATGATTGGCGGCTGCTCAGCAGGCAGAGGCAGCGGAGTGGGCGCTGCCTTTGTTCCTGAAACTTGAGGTTCTATCCTGGCTGATTGCTCCAGCCGGTGAACTCGCGCAGTCAAGGACGCCACCTGCGCTCGCAGGACCTCCAGTTCATCCTGTGGATTGGCCATGCGGGTAAGCTACCGCATCTCTCCGCGCTAAGCAAAGAATTTGTTGGCCTCTGGCACTATCACAGGTGCTGTATCTACTGAGAAAAGGTGTCACAAGCGAAATAAATGTCAGGCTTGCGGAAAGCTGCAGAGTCGTGCCGTAACGGTTTTATAATTCCGGGCCTTATTTTGGACGGATGCAAGAAATACTATCCTAGTCATCCCCGACGGCCGTGAACCCGCGTAACGGCCGTCGGGATGACTAATTATAAAAATTTACGTTAATACTAAAACTGCTCTAAGTTATTTTCTCTTCTCCTTTTACAAACCCAAATAGGCGGCGCGCACCATTTCATTGGTGAGAAGATTTTTTGCTTCGTCGGCCAGCAGCACTGAGCCGTTCTGGACGACGTATCCACGGTCAGAGATGCTCAAGGCGCTCACGACATTTTGCTCCACGATCAGCATGGTAATGCCGGTGCGACGGACTTCCTGAATTTTCTCAAAAACTTCTTCAACGATTTTGGGGGCAAGACCTAGAGAAGGCTCATCGAGAAGAAGAAGTTTTGGCTGGGCCATGAGTCCACGGGCAATGGCCACCATCTGCTGC